>NZ_JBSIUR010000003.1:0-202414 GCF_053654655.1 Helicobacter sp. 23-1045 | reverse complement strand
AGCGTGGTAGTGCGTCGTCTCGTGCGCGTATTCGCGGGAGCTTGAAAAATCCTCGCTCGATGGACGAATCAGTCCTATCTTCGCTCGAATTTTTCGGCACAACCCACGAATCCATCGCACGATACTTCCGCACAGGACGGTTTTTAGTTGATTTTGCTGACGCAAAATGCCATTACTTCGATTGTTTAAAAAGACACAAATCGCAGAATCTCGCACGAAATTCGTAGAATCTAATAATCCGTCATTGCGAGAAAATGCGTAGCATTTTCGTGGCAATCCACATTTAAATTCTGCGATTTTCGTGTGAATCGCAGAATCTAAAAAGAGATTCTTCGTTCACTGCATTCGCTCAAAATGACAATTTGATTTGGATTGCCACACTCGCTTCGCTCGTTCGCAATGACGAGAAAAACACAAAACCGCAGAATCTAAAAAGAGATTCTTCGCTCGTTGCACTCGCTACGCTTCGTGCGCAATGACGGAATGTGTGGATTGCTTCGGCGAATCAAGATTCGCATCGCAATGACGGAAAAATAAAAATGCTAGATTCTGCGAATCACACGAAAAACGCAGAATCTGCGACTCGCACGAAAATTTTATAAATTTGCAGAATCTAATGTAAAAATTGCCCACCCACTTAATCCCCCTCCGCAAGGGAGGGGGAAATAAACAAACACAGATTCCGCGTTTTTTATAAAATTTTGTGAAGTTTTTGTGTAAGATTCTGCGTTTTTTGTGGCAAAGTGCAGAATCTAAAAAGAGATTCTTCGCTCACTTCGTTCGCTCAGAATGACAATTTGATTTGGATTGCTTCGGAGAATCAAGATTCGCCTTGCAATGACGAGAAAAACGCAGAATCTTGCACGGATTCTGCGATTTTGCTTTGAAAATATGCGTAGATTCTGCACTTTTTGCGCTAATTTGCCAAATCTACTCCCACCCCTTTGCCATTTCGCGCACTTCATCCAAATGCCCCTTACTTGCCACAAGCACGATAATATCTTCAAATAGCACAAGCGAATCTTTGTGTGGATAGGGTTTTAGTCGCTCCAAAATCCCCGCCTTGCGAAGGCGCACGATTAGCGACTGAAAGAGCGCATTATCCTTGTGTCCGTCCAAATAATCGCCAAAATTGCCCCGCCCCGCGCCACTGATGGGTTCTAGCATATAAAATTCAAACGCTTGCAGTGGCGACCACGATGGGATTAGCGTCCCATATCCGCCAAGTCCCCTGCCTGAACGCTTGATTTTATCCTGTGGGAGCGTCTCAAAGTAGGGTTTGCCGTAGCGGTGGCGCATATTTGGTATATCGCCAAACATTAAAAAGTGGTATTTTTGCCCGTAGGCGAAGTTTTCTAGCGTTTCTATTTTGGCGACTATTGTCTTTAAAAGCGTGGTGTGGGCGTCAAATGCGAATTTTTGCATTCGCTGTGCGTGTAAGTCGCACACTATGCAAACCCAAAGAGTGCCCACCCCAAGCAAAAATGCGCTGTTTCGCACGAAGTTTGCGACACTCTTGCGCATTGCAAAACTTGCCTTAAAAACTAGCGCAACGACTACCACACGCCAAAATGCCAATCCATAAAAGTCCGTAGTGGCGTCATTTACGATATTTTTTGAAAGTAGGATATGAAAAAGTGTCGCAAATAGCGAGAAAACTAAAAGTGCCAAAATCGCAATTTTCGCGCGAATCTTAAAAGGCAAGGCAAAGATTAAAATCACAAGCGCGATTGCAAACGCCAAAAATAGGGCACTTAAACCTTGCGGCATAAATGCGTATTCGTAATGCACGAGATTTTCAAACGCGCTTTTGGCGATAAGTGCGATTCGCGTGGGGATTTCGGCGATGGGTGTCATTTGGTTATTGTAATTTTCAATTGCAATGCCTTGCCATTTTAGCGCGTCAAGGGCGATTTTGTAGGATAGCGCGCTAAAAATTGAGCATAAAATCATAGAGCGAGATTTGCAAAATGCGACTTTTAAATCGCCCTTAAAATCGATGATATTAGCGATGATTGCCCCGCACAGCAGGATAAAAATCGTATTTATAAATGGCTGATAACTTGCAATCCCAAAGTGCAAAAGGCAAATGGAGATGACGCAAAGCGCGAGTTTTGCAGAATTCGCCCGAATTACATCATCTTTTGCGATATAAAGTCCCAAAATCCCAATGCCGATGGCGATAAAAAGCCCAGAGACTTGAAATGCGTAATAAAGTCGCGTTAGCGCAAGTGGCGTGAGTGTCAGCATAAGTCCTATTATCGCCCAAATCCACGCGCGTTTTGGCACATTTAGCAAAGCGCAAATTAGCACCGCGCTAAATGCAATGCCCCCAAATGCCAAAAGATTATTTAGCACTGGGAGCACTCTACCGCCTTGTAATGCGAGAGAAATAAGATGTTGCGTGTAGCGTCCTGAAAAGTTTTCAGCAAAAATATTATGCCCTTCAAACACCGCTAACCAATCGTGATTGCCCCAAAGAAAGTGGATTGTGTGAAATGCAAATGTGAGATTTGTGATGATGAAAATCGCCCAAAATGCACGGCGGACGGCAGAATCTATGCTTTTATATGCGTCAAAAAGTGCGCGTGGGAGCGAAGTTTTCACATACATTTCACAGAATCTATAAAAGAAATTCATCGCATTTGCCTTTTTAAAAAAATTCGTGTGATTGTAGTGAAAAAATATTGAGATTCTGCGGATTTTCACGCGAGATTCTGCGAATTTTGCTTAAAAACGCAGAATCTGCCTTATAAAATACTTATAAAATGTGCGAAACAATCCCTATTTTGCGGGGTTATATAAAAAATTATATATTACGCAAATGCAAAATTTTAGAGTAGAATCCAAACTTGCAAAAGATATTTTGCAAATCTAATGTTTGGAGGTTTTGATGGGTGTTTTTAAAAATGCGCAAAAATCGCTTGGCGTGGCAAAAATCGCACTTATTTTTGCGCTATTTTCTAGCATTAGTTGGGGGCAATCGTATGCCACAAAAGTCAAACAACTATATTTGCCAAATGCACAAAAAGCCGTAGGGCGACTTTTGCCTAGTGTGGAGGTGAAAATGCTTGGCGAAAAAGACGGCAAAAAGGACGGCAAAGTAGAAGTTGAGATTAGCGGGTGGATAGAAGATGGCGTCCCAAATGCGGTATATTTCGTGCCAAATCGCAGAATCTTGGTTGCAGGCATTGACAAAAAGGCGCAATATGACTTTACGCAAATAGATTCTATCGAGGAGGGCGGGAAAAAGTGGATTTTAATCAAAGCAAAATTCTTAACTGAAAAGGACGGATTTGGCGATGATTTGGAGGCTATGTATAAAAGCGCGGAGGAAATGTATCAAACAAACTGCTCGATTTGCCACAAACTCCACGATAAAAAAGAGTTTAACGCAAATCAGTGGCCTAGTATGATAAACTCTATGCTTAGTAGGACGGCGATTTCAAAAGAAGAGAGCTATCTTTTGATTCAGTATTTGCAAAAAAACGCAAAAGATATGCCATATAAAAAATAAGGAGAAACAACAATGGAAAGACGAGGATTTTTAAAGTCAAGTGCATTGTTTGCGAGCTTGCCACTAATTGACAATGTAGTAGGACGCGGAGCGTTGAAGGCAAAAGGACTAAAAGGTGGCTTTACCGCAGAGCTAGTGAAAAATGGCGAAGTGATTACGGGTGCGCATTGGGGGATTTTGAAACTTGGCATTAAAAATGGCAAGGTGATTTCAAGCCAAAATGCGATTCCTAAAAAGACCCTAAATCCGTTGCAAACGGTTACGGGTGATTTGATTTATGCGGATTCGCGGGTGCTTTATCCAATGGTGCGAAAAAGCTATTTGGAAAATCCAAATTCACCAAAGCCCGAACTTCGTGGCAAAGATGAATGGGTGCGCGTAAAATACGAAGACGCGATTAAATTAGTCGCAAATGAACTCAAAAAAACTTACAAAGACAAAGGCGCAAGTGCTATTTTTGGCGGAAGCTATGGTTGGTATAGCCCGGGCAGAATGCACAATGCGCGAATCTTACTTCAAAGATTTTTGGGAATGGCTGGTGGCTATGTCGGCTCAACAGGCGACTACTCCACAGGTGCTTCACAAGTCATTATGCCACACGTGGTAGGGACTTTGGAGGTTTATGACCAACAAACTTCTTGGGATTATGTGCTAAGTGAAAGCAAAATCATCGTGCTTTGGGGAACGAATCCATTTGCAACGCTTCGCGTAGCGTGGGGAATCCCTGATGGTGAAGGTATCGAATACTTCAAAAAACTAGCCAAAGCAAAGGGCAAACGAATCATTCACATTGACCCTATTTTCAACGAGAGCGCAAAAGAGCTAAAAGCTGAGTGGATTGCACCACGCCCAAATACCGATGTCGCACTTATGCTAGGTATCGCACATACAATGCACGCCACAGGCAAATATGACAAAGACTTCGTAGAAACCTACACAGAGGGCTTTGATAAATTTGCCGAATATCTCACAGGCAAAAAAGACGGCGTTGCAAAAGACGCAAAATGGGCATCAAAAATCAGTGGCGTAAGCGAAAAAACCATTAAGCAACTTGCAAAAGATTTCTTTGGCAATCGCACATTGCTAATGTCTGGCTGGGGAATGCAACGCGCTCACCACGGAGAGCAACCACATTGGATGCTTGTAACTTTGGCAAGTATGATTGGACAAATCGGGCTACCCGGCGGAGGATTCGGGCTATCTTATCACTACTCTGGCGGTGGCGTGGCGACTGCAAAAGCTGCAATACCTAGCGGTATGACTGCTAGTGCGACAACTGATGAAAGCAGAGGCTCTGAATGGCTTGCCACTTCTGCAAAATACAATATCCCTGTGGCGCGAATCGCAGACGCATTGCTAAATCCGGGCAAAGTCATCGACAACAACGGCAAAAAGGTAACCTATACTGACATTGATTTCGTATATTGGTGCGGTGGCAACCCATTTGTCCATCATCAAGATACAAATACGCTTGTAAAGGCATTTCAAAAACCACGCACATTTGTGGTAAATGAGATTTATTGGACGCCAACGGCTAGAATGGCAGATATTGTCCTCCCTGCGACTACGACTTATGAGCGCAATGATATTGCGATGACAGGGGATTATTCAAACCTAAATTTAGTCCCTATGAAACAAGCGGTAGAAAAACAAGGGGAGAGCCGAGATGACTATCAAATTTTCTGCGATTTGGCGGAGGAATTTGACATTTTGGATAAATATAGCGAGGGCAAAAGCGAAATGGCGTGGTTAGAGGAATTTTACAATGTCGCGCTAAAACAAGCAAAAGCATCAAATATCCCATTGCCTGATAGCTTTGAGGCATTTTGGAAGGCAAACAAAGTTATAAACTTTGAAGTGCCTTATGAAAATACGGAGTTTGTGCGATTTAAAGATTTTAGAGATGACCCTATTTTAAACCCACTAGGGACACCATCTGGCAAAATCGAAATCTACTCTACTACCATTGAGAAAATGAAATACGATGATTGCCACGCGCACCCCACTTGGTTTGAACCTGCTGAGTGGCTTTTAATGAAAAACAAAAGCGCGGAATTTCATCTAATAAGCACTCACCCTGTGGATAGATTGCATTCACAGCTAAATAACACTAGCCTACGCAAAAAATACGCTGTCAATGGGCGCGAACCCATTTGGATAAACACAAAAGACGCCAAACGCAAAGGCATCAAAAAAGGCGACATTGTGCGCGTGTTTAACAAAAGGGGCGAAGTTTTGGCAGGGGCTGTCATCACAAATGACATAAAAGAGGGCGTAGTGCGATTGCCTGAGGGCGCGTGGTATGACCCTGATAGCAAAGGGCTATGTCGCAATGGTAGCGCGAATCTGCTAACGCTTGACATACCTACCTCCAAACTAGCAAACGGCAATATCGCCCACACTGCGCTAGTAAATGTGGAGAAATATAAAGGCAAAGCAGAAGCGGTGCAAGTGTTTAAAGCACCGAAATATGCGAATAAATAGGGACAATTTGTGTCTTGGGTAATCATTGTGCGTTGTTTTCACGCAAAACCGCGCTCAATGAACCCCAAGTTCTATTTCGCTTGTTTTGCATAAAAACAACGCAAAGCACTACCGCCATTACTTCGATAGTGATTTGCGTTGCAAATCAAAGCGATAAAAAAATATTGTCATTGCGAGGCGATTCAACGAATCGCCGAAGCAATCCACAAAAATTGTCATTCTGAGCGAGTGAAACGAGCGAAGAATCTCAAAAAAAACTTCGTCATTGCGAGAAGTTGCACTTTTAAGGGCGACTTCGTGGCAATTCGCAGAATTTGCGAGCGTAGCGAAGCAACCATCCACAAAAATTGTCATTCTCGCGCGAAGCACTTGTGCGAAGCGAAGAATCTCTAATTATTTTTTGAGATATTTCGACTTTTTCAAAGTCTCAATATGACAATTTTAAGCGAATAGTAGAATCTTTAAATTTGTCATTTTGAGCGAATGAAATGAGCGAAAAATCTCTCAAAATTCTCCCCCTTGCGATAAATACCCCACCCCAAACCCCTCCCGCAAGGGGAGGGGGATAAATACAGATTCTGCGTAGTTTGCGGTGTTGTAATCTCTTGTGTTTTGCCCTTTAAAATATTGATTAGCATTTCATTTTGTCTCGTGTGGATTTGCCTGTGTCGCTTACTTTGATGAAGTTTGGATTTGTGGATTTGGCACTTTTTGGCAAGAGATTCTGCCAAATTGCAACCTTTTTTATAGAATTTTCCGCATTTTTTAAACGCAAATCATCCCTAAAATCGCCAAATTTTTATTTAAATTTCTATGATTTTTAGCGCAATCTTAATAAAATTTATGCTACGATTTGCGCTTAAATTATGTGTAAAGGAGAAATTATGATAGTAGAGATTTTGAGGCAAATTCAGAGCGACAGCATTGTGTTTTTTATGAAGCTGCACAACCTGCATTGGAATGTGAAAGGGACGCTCTTTAAGCCCATACACGAGAGCACGGAGCGGATTTATGATGAGTTTGCGGAGATTTTTGATGCGGTGGCGGAGCGGATTTTGCAAATTGGCGGAAAACCGCTTGTGACGCTAGATTCTGCGCTGAAAACTGCGAAAATCAAAGAGGAAAGCAAGACGGACTTCAAAGGCGAGGAAGTGCTGAAAATCATTTTGGCGGACTTTGAATACTTTTTGGAGGCGTTTAAAACTCTCGCAAAAGAGGGCGAAAAAGCGGGCGATACGCCAAGTGTGGATTACGCAAATGGCGTTGTTGCGAAGTTAGAAAAAGACATTTGGATGCTAAAAGCGCAACTTGCATAAATTTCACAAAAATCTTACGAAACGCAGAATCTCGCGTATATTTGGGGAGATTCTGCGCTTTTGGGCGAGATTTTGTGAAATCGAACAAAAAAACGCAGAATCTGCGCCCACTTGTCATTTTAAGCGAGTGACGAGCGAAAAATCTCAAACAAAATAGAGATATTTCGCTTCGCTCAATATGACAAAGTTTTTCGTCATTGTGAGATTCTGCGATTTTGGGGCAAGATTCTACAAAAAAACGCACTAGATTCTGCGAATTTATTAAATTTTGCTAATCGCTCTCCCCACCAAATATCCGCCCTTAAAGTCTGTGATTTGCACTTCGTAGTAGCCACAATCTAGCGGGATTTCGCTATCATTGATTAAAATCTCACCATCAATCTCCCTATCCCACCGCAAATCCCTCGCACTAAAAAGCAAATCGCTTTTATCGCTTCGCCCCTCTACAATCGCGCAAATCGTCCGCCCCACAAGGCTTTTTAGGCTTCTCTCTTGCGCTTTTGATAAAATATTATTTAGCTTTTTGATTCGCGCTTTTGTGGTTTTCGCACTCACCGCACCGCTCATATCAAACGCCGCCGTCCCCTCTTCGCGCGAAAAGCCAAAGATATTTGCGCGTTCAAAGCTAAACTCACTCACAAACTCACACAGCTCATCAAAATCTGCCTCACTCTCGCGTGGATGCCCCACCAAAAACGATGTGCGAATAAAGCTATTTTTGACATTTCGCATTTGCTCCAAAAGGGCGATATGTCGCGCTTTGGGCGCACCACGCTTCATAGTTTTTAGCATAAAATCGCTAATGTGTTGCAGTGGCATATCAAAATAGTTTTGAAACACACGCGATTCGGCGATAGTTTGGATTAGCGATTCGCTAGTGGTGCTGGGGTAGAGATAAAGGATTCGTGCGGATTTTGCCCCGCTTTTTTCAACGCGCTTTATTAAATCGATAAGTCCGTCCTTTTTGCCTAAATCGCGCATATATGAGCTTGAATCCTGTGAGATGAAGCTAAAATCAAAGTAGCCTTTTGCCAAAAGCGAATCAATTTCGCGCAATATCAAATCCAAATTGCGCGAATGCAATCGCCCTTTAAAATGCGGTATCGCGCAAAAACTGCATTGCTGATTGCAACCCTCGCTGATTTTGATATAGGCGTGAATCGCGCTACCTGTGATGATTCGCTGTTGGTTTTCGATAAGAAAAGTGCGGGGGGATTTGATGATTTGGGGCGTAGAATTTATGGGTAATTTTTTACTTGAATCTGCGTTAGATTCGCCACTTTGCCCATTCAATCCACTTGAATCTTTTCGCAAAAAGGGCTGCACCACGCTCCCGCTCCCCCCGACTATTAAATTGTGTCCCCAAAAAGCAGCCGCTTTTTCGCTTTTAGGGGGAGAGCCTCGCTTATCCGCTTCTAGCAAAAAATCGGCGGTTGCACTACTGCAACCTTCAATCCGATTTTTTGCACCACGAAGCGGGCGAGATTCGGTGCTATCGCACGGATTTTGTTTATCTTTACGCGAATCTACCACGCTTTTAATCATCGATTCAATCTTATCATAATCCCCAACGCCTGTGATTATGTCAATTTCTGGGATTTCACCTTGCAATTCTTCGGCGTATCGCTCACTTAAACAACCGCTTACGATTAAAATCGCCTCCGCTCTCTTTTTCAAAGCCACTTCCAAAATCTTATCCACGCTCTCTTTTTTCGCACTAGCGATGAATCCGCAAGTATTTACGATGATTATATCCGCATCCTGCGCATCGTTTGTGCGCTCATAGTGCGATAACGCACCCAACATTACCTCACTATCGACTAAATTTTTCGTGCAACCAAGTGAGATTAGATGAAGTTTTGGCATTATTTGAGTGCCTTGCTAAATACCTCTTCGATTCGGCTTACGGGGATAATTTTAAGATTGTCTTTGACTTCTTGCGGGATTTCATCTAAATCGCGTTTGAAGTTTTTTTCTGGGATTAGGACGCGCTCTATTTTTGCCTTAAATGCGGCGATTAGCTTTTCTTTTAGTCCGCCGATTGGCAAAACTTCCCCGCTTAAAGTCAGTTCACCCGTCATTGCAATTTTGCTATCGACTTTTTTATCCAAAAACACGCTCATAATCGCACACGCCATTGCGATTCCAGCACTTGGTCCGTCCTTTGGTGTCGCGCCCTCTGGGATATGCAAATGAATGTCAAAGCGATTGTAAATCTGCTCTTTGGTTTTGAATTTTTTGTCAATGTAGTTTTTGTCCGTTGAGAGCGCGATTTTGGCGGATTCTTTCATCACATCGCCCAAATTGCCTGTTAGCTCCAAATTGCCCTTGCCTACAATCTTTATCGCTTCGATTTTTAGCACATCGCCACCCACGCTTGTCCAAGCAAGTCCATTTACCACGCCGATTTTATCAATGCCATCGGATTCTTCAATCTCAAAAATGCTTTTGTGTAAGAAATCTTTTAGATTTTGCGTAGTTACGGAGATTTTGCTTTTTTTGTGCTCCAAAATGATTTTGGCACTTTTTCGCATAATCTGTGCAATTTGCTCTCGCAACTTTCGCACTCCCGCTTCACGCGTGTGCTTTTCGATGACTTCTTTAAGCGCGTTTGTATTTATGCTAAATTCCGTGCCCATTATGCCGTGCTTTTTTAGTTCTTGTGGCACTAAATATTTTTTGGCGATTTCTAATTTTTCTTGCGGTGTGTAGCTATTTAGCTGAATAAACTCCATTCTATCGCGCAAGGGGGCGGGGATTTGCGTAATGTCATTTGCCGTTGCGATAAAAATCACTTGGCTTAAATCAATATTAAAATTCGCGTAATAATCCCTAAATGCGACATTTTGCTCGGGGTCTAAAATCTCCAAAAGCACACTTGTCGGGTCGCCACGATAGCTTCGCCCCACTTTGTCGATTTCATCAAGCACGATTACAGGATTCATCTCTTTTGCGTCAATTAACCCCTGCACGATTCGCCCGGGCATCGCGCCTAAATATGTCCGCCTATGTCCGCGAAGTTCATTGACATCCTCTAATCCGCCAAGTGCGATTCGCACCAATGGACGCTTCAACGCCTTTGCAATCGAATTTGCAAGGCTCGTTTTCCCAACTCCCGGCGGTCCATAAAAGCACAAAATCGTCCCTTTGGAGTTCGTATCCTTTTTGCCACGAAGCAACAAAAGCTCTTTTACCGCAAAAAATTCTACGATTCGCTCTTTTGGCTTTTCTAACGAAAAATGGTCGATATTGAGCTGTTTTTCGACATTTGCGATGGATAGCTTTTTGTTTGAAAACTTCCCAAATGGGATTTCCAACATCCACTCGATATAATTTTGCACGATATTTGCCTCTGAACTATCGCTGTGCATTTTGCTTAATCGCTCGATTTGCTTTTTGATTTCTTTGTAACCATCTTCGCTAATGTGTGGCTTTATGGATTCTAATTTTTTGGCATAGCCCTCGATTTCCTCATCTTTTTGATTATCAACGCCCAATTCCTTTTGAATCTGCTTTAATTGCTCTTTTAGGTAAAATTCTCTATTGATTTTTTCGACTTTGTTATTTACTTTTGTCTTAATCTCTTTTTGGAGTTTCAAACTCTCAATTTCCTCATCAATGTAGCTTATTAGCAAAATCATTCGTTCAATCGTATCATTACTCGCATAGACATTATAAATTTTGCTTTTAGAGAAGCGAATCGTGCTTAAAATCGTATCCACAACGCGATTTGGCTCAAAGCCTTCAATCGTCTTTATCAAATCGTGCGGAAAATATGGGAGCAACTTTGCGATTAAGTCAATCTTTTCATTCAAAAACGCCATAGTCGCATTTAGCTTGTTGCTATCGGGGTTATCTGGGATTATCAAATCAATCATTCCAACTAATGGCGCACCTTGTGGCTTGTCATACTTTAAGATTCGCGCACGGGAAATACCCTGAAACAAAATCTTTGTTTTGCCATTTGGGATTGTTTGCTTTCGCATAATGTTGCCAACCACGCCAACATCGTAAAATTCGTTATGAATCGGGCTTTCAAAATCCGTGCTGTCCTTTGTAGTGGTGATGAAAATCACGGCATTATCGTCCATCGCGGCATTTAGCGCGGAGAGATTCGCGTCATCACTTACAAAAATCGGGCTAATCGTATATGGAAATACGAAGTTTGAATCTTCTACCAAAATAGGCAAAATGGTGGGAAATTTCATATTTTTCAATTTAATGTCCTTTAAAGTTTAGATTCTGCGATTTTGCATTTTAGATTCTGCGCCTACCAGCTAAACATTTTCACATACCACGGGATATGCGATGGTTCAAAATCTATGCCATCTAAATCCATATTTTTTTCTTCGTATTTTTTTTGCGCGATTTCTTTGTCTTTTACGCGGTAGATTCGCGCTATTTCTTGGTTTATCTCTAATTGCGCGAGTTTAAAAGTTGTTAAAATATGGCGCATATAGGGCAAATATTTGCTATTTTGATTTTGTGCGACAAAGGCGGCGATTTCATTGACATTTTCGTTTATGAATCCTTGGTCTTTGGTGTAGTTGCCAAATGCGTAAAAATTCGTTTGTATATTTAAAAAGCCCACATAATCGGCGTTTTTTGGCTCACTAAATCGCGTTTTATACTCATTTGCAAAAAATCCCGCAAGCAAATGCTCATTTTGCTCACTATGCTCTTTTGTAAGCAAAATTAACGCATCTTTGATAAGTGGCGAGGCAGAATGCTCATTTTGCAGTGAATTAAAAAAATTATCCGCCTTTTCTAAATTGCCATCCGCCACCGCGATTATGATTTGCTCATACCAATAGGACGCGCTTTTGTTAAACTCATCGGCATCATCGCTACACGCGCTAAAAAACGCGCCTATTAAGATTAGATTCGCACCTAAAAATGCTAAAAAAATAGATTTTTTCATAATAAACTCACCTTATTGTTAGATTCTGCGATTCGCATAATCTGCGCTGTTTTTCGTCATTGCGAGATTCGGCGAACGCCGAATCGTGGCAATCCACAGGATTTGAAAATAAAGTAAAACAACCATCTATTTTTGATTTTTGGATTGCTTCGGCTTTTTCAAAGCCTCGCAATGACGAAAGATTCGTATATTTTCTCATTTATTTGCACTCCGCTACCATTTTGAAAAATTCGCCAAATATTTTCGCGCTCTCTTTTGGTCCCGGACTTGCTTCGGGGTGGTGTTGCAGCGAAATTATAGGCGAATCGTTGTATTTCACACCCTCAATCGTGCCGTCAAATAGATTTTTGTGCGTGATTGTCGCCACTTCGCAGATATTTTCAGGCACGGAGTAGATATGATTTTGCGAAGTGATTTCGACTTCGTCATTTAGCAGATTTTTCACGGGGTGATTTGCGCCGTGATGCCCAAATTCTAATTTAAAAGTGTCATAGCCGTGCGCAATGCTTAAAAGCTGGTGTCCCAAGCAAATGCCAAAAATGGGGATTTTTGCTTTTATTAGCTTTTTGATTTCGGCGATTTCGCGCTTCAAAACCTTTGGGTCGCCCGGTCCATTTGAGAGAAAAACGCCCCCAATTTCGCGCTTTTTAAATCTCTCTATGATTTCATCAGCACTCGCACTATGTGGCAAAACTTCGCATTCTAATCCTGCGCTAACTAATTCATTTAAAATATTTTGCTTTACGCCAAAATCTAGCACGATGATTTTTTTTGTGGTTTTTGGCTTTGTGTAGCTCATAGATTCAAAGCTAAATGTGCCTTGCTTATGCGTTTTTGGCGATTTGGTGCTAATGTCTTTTATGAAATTTATATCTGCGATTTTTGGGGCTTTTTCTAGTGCGGATTTGAGCGATTTAAGCGAATCTAATTTGGTTGAGATAATAATATTTTTTGCGCCGTTGTTGCGGATAAATTTTGTCAATGCCCTTGTATCAACGCCACAAATGCCCATAATGCCGTGCTTTTTTAGGTAATTATGTAGCGAATCAGTGGAGCGAAAATTTGATGGATTTGCATTATAATGTCGCACGATTATCCCGCAAGTGCCTTTGATTTGCGACTCTATATCAGCGTCATTTGTGCCGACAATGCCAATTTCAGGCATTGTAAAGACTACAAACTGCCCAGCGTAGCTAGGGTCGCTTAAAATCTCTTGATAGCCACAAAGCGAAGTATTGAAAATCATTTCGCCCGTTTTTGTGCCATCCGCGCCAAAACTAAGCGCGGGGAGGACAGATTCGCTACCCTCGATATAAAGATATGCGTTTTTAAAAATTTCACTCATTTAAAAGTCCTAAATTTATAAAAATTCGCAGAATCTGCGCTAGATTCTGCGTTTTTGTAAAATTTGGCGAGATTCTGCGAATCGCAGAATCTTTTGTGTGTAGATTCTGCGTTTTTCATTAAATAAATCCCTGTTTGCGCAACTCTTCTTCAAACATTTTGCTAAACACTAGCTCATATTCCTCTGTGCCGGGCTGTATTTTCTTTTTGAAATTATTTTTGATTCTATCATTTATAGCATTTTCAATGTCTTTATAGCCCTTTGCGTAGGCGTTTATGGACTTAAAGATGACATTTTTTACCATCATTTCGCTAACTTTGAAATTTATAATGCTAGTATCAATTAGCTCGTCCATTATTTTATGCGAAAGCGCGTTGTATCTGTCCTCCCACGCAAGGATAAAGCCACTCTCATCGGCGAATCGCTTCTTTATCATTCGCAATAAATGCCCTTCATCAAGCCCATCGCGCTCAAAATCGCTCACATTTTGCTCTAAAAAATTCTGTGCCCTTTCGTGCAGTGCGAGTTCTTGCTTGATATTTTCCTCTAAATATTTACTTGCGACTTTGATAATGTCCCCGCGATTCGTTAGAATCTCTACAAACTTCGCGCCACCCAAGTCCCTAGCGATTTTATCTGCGATATATGGAATGTGTGATAATTTTAGCTTCATAATTTACTCTTTTAAATTTTATTTTTGAAATTGTAGCAAAAACTTTAAAATTATCCCAAATTGCTATAATATTCACTCAAAAATACCTTATTGCCACTGCCATCAAAGGCGCGAATCCCTAGCTTTTCAAGCGTTAGCTCAACTGCATTTACAACCCACGCCATTTCATAAACTTCGATTAAGCCCATATTGTTTATGCGAAAAATACGCTCTTTTAGCTTATCTTGCCCACCTGCGACATTTACGCCAAAGTCATTTTTCAAAGTCGCTCGAATCTCAGGCGATTTTTCATCATAAATCGTTGCCATCGCAAGTGCGGGAGTTTTGGGATAGATTTTTAGATTCAAAGCTTTGAGTGCCGAATCTAGCGCATTTGCCCTTGCCTTTGTCTCTTTATAAACTTTTTGCAAATCCACGCACTCAAAATACTTCGCCAAAGCGATGATAATGCTTGTAGGCGCAGTCCAAGCGGTGGTGTTTTTTCGCTGATTTTTTAGCTCGGTTTTTAGATTGAAATAAAAGCCTATGTCGCAGGATTCGGCTAACTCAACCGCATATTTGCTAAGCCCCAAAATCGCCATCCCCGGTGGCAACATAAACGCTTTTTGTGAGCCACCGATAAGCACATCGATATTGCTTGTATCGATTTCTTCCACGCCCATCGCAGTTATGGCGTCTGCGATGATGATTATTTTTGGATTTAGCGATTTTGCCATTTTTGCGATTGATTCGACATTGTGGCGCAATCCTCCCGCACTCTCGCACACTTGAATGCAAATACTATCAATTTCGCTGTCTTTTTCTAAAATCGCTTTGATAGATTCGGCGGTGGGCGCAGTGTCCCATTCGTTTATAACCTCAACAAACTCTATGCCGTGCGCTTTTGCGATTTTGCCAAATCGCTCGCCAAATTTTCCGCTATTTACGCAAAGTGGCTTTTTGCAAAATGTTTTCACACTTGCCTCCATTGCGCCACTTCCGCTACTTGCAATCATTAGCACTTCGTCCATTTTTAGCATTGCTTGGAGTTTATCACGCGCAAACGCAAAATACGCTTCAAACTCTTTGGTGCGGTGATGAAGTGTAGGCATTGCAAGGGCGTTTCGCAAAAATTCAGGTGTCGGTGTCGGTCCGGGCGTAAAAAGTAACATTTTTTAATCCTTTGCAGTGGAATGAAAATGCGTATTTTAGCATAATTTAGATATTTTAGGTAAAAACGCAGAATCTACACTTAGATTCTGCGTTTTTATCGCTAGATTCTGCGAATTTTGTGCGAAGTGCAGAATCTAGCATTATTTTTTCGCAAACCTTGACAATATTAGACTAAATATTTATAATGCCGTTTCTATAAATTTATTTTATAAGATTCACATAAAGGATTGCAAATGAATATCTTTGAAAAACTCACAAATCAATTTAGAGAGAGTTTGGATTCTGCCATAGCTCTCGCACTTAGCTTTAAAAATCAAGAGGTGCAAATCGCGCATTTGGCTTTTGCATTGCTATCAAACTCAGTCCTAAATACCGCGCTAAACAAAATGAATGTCGATAGAAACGCGCTCACATTGGAGCTAAAAAGCGCAATCGATTCGCTACCAAAGAGTTCAAGCGTTAGCAAGGACAATTTAAGCATTTCTAAAAATCTGCTAAACGCCCTTGAAGGCGCACTTGGAGTGGCTACGCAAAATGGCGATAAATTTATCGCGGTTGATTGCTTTATCATCGCAAATCTTGGCGATTCGCCCTTTGCGGATATTTTCAAAAAATATATGGATTTAAACGAGCTTAAAAAAACGCTTGAATTAACGCGCGGTGGCGCAAAAATCGAGTCTCAATCCGCCGATGAAAATTTGGAGAGTTTAGAAAAATACGGCATTGATTTAACCAAAAAGGCGTTAGATGGTGCGCTGGACCCTGTGATTGGGCGAGATGAAGAGATTGAGCGAATGATGCAGATTTTGATTCGCAAGACAAAAAATAATCCCATTCTTTTGGGCGAACCGGGCGTGGGGAAAACGGCTGTGGTGGAGGCTTTGGCACAACGAATCGTCCAAAAAGATGTGCCATTATCCTTGCAAAATAAGCGCGTAGTCGCCCTTGATATGAGTGCGCTAATCGCGGGGGCGAAGTATCGTGGCGAGTTTGAGGATAGGCTAAAAGCGGTGGTAAATGAAATCAAAAAAAGTGGCAATGTGATTTTGTTTATCGATGAGATTCACACAATCGTAGGCGCGGGGGCGAGTGAAGGCAGTATGGATGCTGCAAATATCCTAAAACCCGCACTTGCAAGGGGTGAGATGCACACAATCGGCGCAACCACGCTAAAAGAATATCGCAAATATTTTGAAAAAGATATGGCATTGCAACGCCGTTTTCAGCCCATAAATTTGGACGAACCCACAGAAAATCAAGCCATTGCGATGCTTCGTGGCATAAAAGAAAAGTTAGAGACGCACCACAATGTAACGATTTTGGATTCGGCACTTGTGGCTTCGGTGCGCTTGTCTGCGCGATATATCGCTGATAGATTTTTGCCCGATAAGGCGATTGACTTAATCGATGAGGCGGCAAGTGAGATTCGCCTCCAAATCGAATCCTCCCCAACCGAGCTGTTAGCGATTAAACGCAATATCGCAAATTTGGAGGTAGAAAAAGAGGCGTTACAAATGGATGGCAAAAAAAATCAACCGCGATTAGATGAGATTGCCAAAGAGTTAGAGTCGGCAAAAGAAAAGCAAAGCGCGCTAGAAGCGCAGTTTCAAAACGAAAAGGCGATTTTTAATGAAATCAGTGCGTTAAAAAATGAGTTAGATTCGCTACGCACAAAATCGCAGTTTGCAAAGCAAAATGGGGAGTTTAATAAGGCTGCCGAAATCGACTATGGCGCGATACCAGAGTGCGAGAAAAAAATCAAAGATTTGGAGGCAAAGTGGGATAAAATGTCCGCTCTTGGTACTTTGCTAAAAAATAGCGTTACCGAAGAGAGCGTGGCAGAAATCGTTAGCAAGTGGAGTAAAATACCTGTGAAAAAAATGCTTACCACCGATAGGGAGCGCATTTTAAATATGGAAGCCGAATTGCAAAAAAGCGTGGTTGGGCAAGATGAAGCGTTGAATGCCATCTCACGCGCAATCAAGCGAAATAAGGCAGGTTTAAGCGCGGGAAATCGCCCCATTGGGAGCTTTCTCTTTTTGGGACCCACAGGCGTGGGAAAAACGCAGAGCGCGAAAAGTTTGGCAAATTTTCTCTTTGATAGCGAAAAATCGCTAGTGCGCATTGATATGAGCGAATATATGGAAAAACACGCCGTATCGCGCCTTGTGGGTGCGCCTCCGGGCTATGTGGGCTATGAAGAGGGCGGGATTTTGACAGAAGCAGTGCGTAGAAAGCCCTACTGCGTGGTGCTTTTTGATGAAATCGAAAAGGCGCACACTGATGTTTTTAACATTTTGCTTCAAGTGCTTGATGATGGGCGACTGACCGACAACAAGGGCGTTGTGGTGGATTTTTGCAATACGATTATTATCCTAACTTCAAACATCGCAAGCGATAAGATTATGGAGTTGAGTGATAAAACGGAGCGCGAAAATGCCGTGAATAACGAGCTAAAAAAATACTTTAAGCCAGAGTTTCTAAATCGAATCGATGATATTGTGATTTTTAATCCGCTTGGGACGGCGCAGATTGCGCAAATCGTGGATATAATGTTTGCAAACATTGCCAAAATCGCCGAGCAAAAAAATATCCACATAACGCTAACGCAAAGCGCAAAAGAGCTGATTGCCGAAATCGGCTTTGATGTGGTATTTGGTGCGCGTCCGCTAAAACGCGCCTTGCAAGAGCAAATCGAAGATAGATTAAGCGAAATGATTTTGCGTGATGAAGTAAGCGAAGATTCAAGCGTAGAATTTGACGCAAAGGACGGCAAAATCGTGGGGATTGTGGGGTAGATTCTGCGATTTTCGCGCGAGATTCTGCGGAATGTGATTTGATTAGATTAGATTCTGCGAATCGCACGAAAAACGCAGAATCTGCGCCAAAAAACTATTTAGATTCTGCGAAAATCGCAGAATCTAGCGCATTCGCAGATAAAATCGCTAAAATTTATAAGTATATCCCAAGCTCACCCACCCGCCAAGTAGTCCATAGCGGAAGCTGAAATCCACTTGATGATGGATATTATAAAAATAATGCAACCCTAAATTAAACTCATATCCCGGCGAAAATGAAAGAGTGTTTCCAATAAGAAAGTTTAGATTTAATCCCGCAGGGGCGATGTGCCAGCCAAGCGTATGCGAATCGATATTCAAAAAGTCCCAAACGAAATGTGGCGCAACGCCAATGCCTACCGAATGCACACTAACATATCCCGAATAGTCCAAATGCCCCACCAAGCGAAGTCCTAAATGAAAATATGGTTTATCCAAAAAATACCATTGATATCCGCCAACCGCGCCAACGCTCCACCCCGGCGCAAATCCTAACTCCGCACCGACAAATCCACCCGTTTTTTGCTCTTTTGTCGTGTGCCACTCTTTTGCATTTGCCTGTGAAAATAGCGCACCACAAAGCAAAATCGCCACTAAAACCTTGCCAAAATTCTTTCTTGCCATTTTAAAATCCTTTGAAGTGAAATTTATAAAAGCGACACTCTACGCCCCCCCCCTTAAAGTTTGCTTAAAAATGAAAAATTTTGAAGGAAAATTTAAGATTATGTGTAAATTTGTAATATTTTGCGTGAAAATGTGTAAAAAATAGTTTAGATTCTGCGCTATATTTCGTCATTGCAAGATTCTGCGATTTTGGGACCAGATTCTGCGGAATTTGATTTGAATTTTTCGCATTAGATTCTGCGAAATTATCGTAAAACGCAGAATCTGCGCCAAAAAAATATTTAGATTCTGCGAAAATCGCACGAAAATCGCAGAATCTAAATCCAAATTTTTGCAGAATCTAAAACCCTACGCGGATTTCCACGCTTCCGCCATTGCTCATCCCGCTATCCCCAAAGTTACCATAATACTTCGCGCTAAACTCCACATCAAACGCCCGTTTTTGAAGCACATACGAGACTCCCGCACTCATATAACCCAAAATTTTATCATCCCCCAAAAGCAAATCAAACGCCCTTCCATTTAGCACCACACTGCCATTTTTTAGCGCAAAGAGCGCATTTCCCTTAACTCCCGCCATCGCATTCACGCCACACACTCCACTGCTCGTGTGAAAATATTTGCCATAATCCACGCTAACATCCGCAAAGAGCATATTTTGAAGCGAATCGCTGTAATCCCCTCCACCAAGCGAAATCGCCCTTGCATACAACCCCTTGTATTCAAAACCGCCTTCCACGCGCAAAATCCCAGCATTTCCAAAATCAAAGTCCTTGCCATAACTCGCACTTGCGCCAAATCCCAAATTGTTTGGTTTGGCGTCAAAAAACATCGTTTGCAGTTCGTTTAAAAAGTAAAAGAAATCGCCCCGCACCCTAAAATGTGTAGCGTAGGGCAAGTCGAGTTTGTAGTGCAGAGCGCCATTGAAATTCATCGATTTGATTTGCAGTGCGTTTGTATCGCCTAGCGCACCATAACTCATCGCAAAATGCGCGCCAAATGCGCTAGATTCTGCGATTTTCCCACTAAATGCGCTGACAAATCCAAAGTCAAATCCAGATAATTCTCCGCTGTCAAAAAAGTAATTATGATTTACAAATGGCGTGAAAACAAAGTGGTAGTTTTTGGTGGATTCTGCGGTGGATTCTGCGATTTTCGCAGAATCTTTTGTGTGTAAATTGCGATTTATTCGGCGATTTTGTGTGCGATAAAAAAATGTGTCATTTTGTGCGAAAAGTGCAGAATCTGCGGGATTTTTCGCTTCACTTAAATAGAAATTCGCAGAATCTCGCACGGATGGTGCGAGGGTAGATTCTGCGATTTTACGGATTTTGCGTTTTGGTGCGCTAGATTCTGCGGATTTGCTAATTTTGCGCGGATAAATCATCGCATCGCTAATCAAAAATAGATTATTCATCGCCCTTGCATTCGCCCTGCCAAGCGTTGCAATCTCGCTTTTTGAAGTATCGATTGTGACGATGAAATGACTGCCACTTTGGGAAAGTTGATAAATGCTACTTTTGGTTGCAAGTCGCCAAAATGGCACTTCTAGCGTGGATTTGGCGTCACTTACTTTATTTACGATAAGTTTGTCTAGCGCGTATTTTGCGCCAAACTCGAAGTTCTGTCCAAAGTCTAAAATCAACTTTGAGGTGGCGTCTTTGAAAGAAATACTGCTCTCTTTTAGTCGCATAATCAAATGTGAATTTTTGTTGCTATCCTTGCTGTCGTATTTCTCAAAGGCGTTGAATTCGCTTTGCGCTTCGTCAATCTTTATTGCGTAGTTGCCTATTTTGATATGATTTCCTGTCGCCTCAAAGACGAAATGAACCGCGCCGTTAGATTCGCTAGTCAAATAACTGCCCGTATTCGTGAATATCGTGCCGTAGTTTTCGATGGTTATCGTCTGTGCTTGGTCTTTGCTCCAAAATCCATTCATCGTGCCGTAGTTTGTAAGAGAATGGAGATAGTTGTTTGCGGTGTGCTGATAAAGTCCCTTTGAGGCGATGTGTCCGTAGTTTATAAAACTATTTATGGTGGTTTGTATGGTGATTTGGTCGCTTGTGCTAAATGCTCCGTGATTTGTGAGTAAATCTTGCTTTGTGGCAATGGTGCAAGTGCCATTTTTGCAAATATCGCGCAGTTCGGTGGCGTTTGCAAGTAGTGCTGTGAATGCAAATGCAAATGCGAGTGCGAAATCTATAAATACGCGATTTTTGGGGTTTTTAAAAGTGGGATTTTTTAGAGTGCAATTCCCCCCCCGATTTTTCTTAAATGCTTCATAATTGCCCCCTTTCTTTGATTTGCCACGCGCAAGATTCGCCACCAAATAGGATTTTTATGGTTTCATTTTGGGCGCAAATCTCGCGTGGCAAAATATTATCGATTCGCTCTAAAATGACGCTTTTTTGCGGGATTTGCGCCGAATCTAGCCCATAAATTTTCATCGCATTATCGCTTATAAATTTTTGCAAATTTTCTAATCGATTATGCGTTTCAAAAATCTCACATAGCTTTGGAAGTAGCACAGGCGCGGAAAAAATCCCCGCAGCACCTTTTAATTTCGCACTCTGTAAATGTGGCGCAGAATCACTCCCAAAACTAACCTTTGGATGCGCACTCAGCGCAAGATTTAGCAACGCCTCCCTATCCTTTGGCGTTTTTAGAATGGGTTTGCAAAAATAATGCGGATTCATCGCGCCACCAGCGAGACAATCCAAATCTAACGCAATGTGATGAAGCGTGAGCGTGGCAAAAAGGTTTGGGTATCGCTCCAAAAGCGCGATACTGCGCCTATCGCTTAAATGCTCCATAATGATTGTTAGACGCGGAAAATTTCTTGCAATTTCTGCAAAAACTTCTCCAAATTCAAATTCTCTATCCAAACAAAAGCCATTAGATTCGCCGTGTATGGATAAAACAAAGCCTAAATCTTGTGCGATTTCAAAGATTTCTAGCGTTTTTTGGTTTAAAATTTCAGCCACGCCCGATTCGCTTCCCGTAGTCGCGCCTTTTGGGTAGAGTTTAAGGATTTTTATGCCATTTTTTTGGGCAGATTCAAGCTCGAATCGATTTAAATTTTCTGTCAAATATAGGCTCATTAGTGGTAAAAAACTTTCATTTTTCGCAGAATCTAAAATCGCTTTTTTATAATCTAACGCCATTTTTGTCGTGGTGATGGGATTTTTAAGGTTTGGCATTGCAAGAGCCGCGCTAAAATTTTGTGCGCTACAAGGCGCGACAGCCTCCAAAATCGCTCCCTCACGCAAATGAATGTGCATATCAAGCGGATTTTTTAGCGTTATTTTCGCACTCATCGTAAATCCTTTTGCAAATCTTTTTGTAAATCTTTTTGGCACTCATCAAGCAAATCTAACATTGCTTTTTTGTAAAGCTCGGCAAACTCGCGCGTTGTAGCTTCAAAGCGCGTTACAAGCACGGGCGTTGTATTGCTTGCACGGATTAGTCCCCAGCCATTTTCAAACACCACACGAATCCCGTCAATGTCGATAATATCGATGATTTTAGGGAAGTTTGTGGGCAAATCTTGCGAATCTGTTAAATCTCGCTGATTTTGGCGAATCTTATTTAGCATTTTTACAAGTTTTTTGATAATTTCAAATTTTGCAGATTCGGTGGATTTGATTTTTTCTTCATTTGTAGAAAACATTTGCGGTAGGGATTTTATAAAGGATTCAACTTCACTCACGCTTTCATCTAAAAATAGCTCCAATGCCCTAAAACTCGCATAAATCGCGTCATCATAGCCAAAATATCTATCATTAAAAAATAAATGTCCGCTCATTTCTGCCGCAAGGTGCGCATTTGTCTCGCTTAATTTTACCTTCAAATTGCTATGCCCTGTCTTAAACATAATGGCGCGTCCGATTTTATCAATCTCACTATACATAACCGCGCTACACTTCACTTCGCCGATGACAACGGGCTTAACGCCACTTTTTGCGATTTGCCTAGCAAAGAGAATGGCAAGTTCATCGCCCTTAAAGTGATAATGTTCGCTTAAAAGCCCGATTCTATCGGCGTCTCCGTCAAATGCAATGCCGATTTTTATGTCATTTTCTTTCATCGCATTTTGCAAAAATACAAGATTTTTGTCCTCGCTTGGGTCAGGGTGATGATTTGGGAAATTGCCATTTGGCTCAAAAAACAAAGGCAAATATGGGATTTGCAAATTGTCAAGCACCGATTTTAGCGCGATTGCCGCCACGCCATTACCACAATCAAAGGCGACTTTGTGCGGAAAATTTTTTAGCCTTGCAAAATGGGCGGTTAGAAAATCAATGTATTCATTTAGCGCGTTTAGCTTCGTAATATGCGGGTTTTTAGGCGAATCTGATTTTGGCGAATCTGCATTAGATTTGGCATTAGATTCGCCTAATCGTTGCATAATTCTATTCCCCAAAGCACGAATCTCATCACCATAAAAGGGCTTTTTTAGGATTGTGATTTTAAAGCCATTATACTCGGGCGGATTGTGCGAACCTGTAATCATAATGCTTGAATCTACCTGCGCGATTTTGGAGTAAAGGCTGAAATAGGCGATGGGCGTAGGAATCATACCTAAATCATAGATTTGCAAAGGCGCATTGTTTTGTGTGGATTGCTTCGGCGAATCTTGCGATTCGCCTCGCAATGACGGATTGTTTGCCCCCAAAACAATTCTAGTATTTGCGGTAGTGCTTGTGGAGTTTTTGCAAAATTTTGGGGCTGAGACTAGACTTGAAGTCTGCGAAGCCCCGAAATTTTGCAAATCTACGCAATGATTACCCAAAGACGAATTGCTTTGCAAAATCCCCTCACATAGCCATTGAAACAAAGTAGGACTATGCGTCCTTGCATCATACCCGATTGCCACACTTCTCCCGCCACGCGCTAAAATTTCTTTTCCTAACTCCGCACCGATAGCCACCACGACATTTTTGCGCAAATCCTCCCCAAAAATCCCGCGAATGTCGTATTCTCTAAAAATACTCATTTTGCCACCTTTTTTTAAATTTTTTTTAGCATTTTTAGCTAAAATTATATCTATTTTTTTAAGATTTTGGAGTTGAAAATGGGATTTAAAAATTATCTAAATACGCTAAAAAACTACGAATCAGGCAAACCAATCGAACTTGTGGTGCGCGAATTTGGCATTTATGAAGATGATGTTATAAAGTTAGCAAGCAATGAAAACGCGCAAGGTTGCGCAAAAGCTGTGGCAAAGGCGATTAAAAAAGAGGCAAAAAACGCCTTTCGATACCCCGATGATAGTGCTTATGAGCTAAAAGAGGCGTTAGCAAAAAAGCACCGAATCTACCCGCAAAATATCATTTTAGGCAGTGGGAGCGACCAAATTATTGACATTTTGATTCGCGCTGTGTGTGGCAAAGGCGACAAAATTTTGACTAGCGCGGTAACATTTGCGATGTATGAGATTTATGCAAAGCAGTGTGAAGCAAGTGTAGTGCGGACAAAAAGCGATATTTTTAACGCAAATGAAATCATCGCCCTAGCAAAAGCGCATAAGCCCAAAATCATTTTTCTATGTGTCCCAAATAACCCGCTAGGCGATTGTCTCACGCGTGATGAAGTGTATAGGATTTTAGATTCGGTTGATAGAGATTGCATTGTCGCGCTTGATTGCGCCTACAACGAATTTGCAAAGTTTAAGGACAAAAATAGGGCGATTTCGCCAAGTGAGCTGATTTCAACCTATCCAAATGCCATTTTTTTAGGGACATTTTCTAAACTTTATGGGTTAGGCGGACTTCGCGTGGGCTTTTGCATAGCCATTGATAGCACCATCGCAACGCTTTCAAAACTGCGCCCACCTTTTAATAATACAAATATTTCGCTAAAAGCCGCGCTTGTCGCGCTAAAAGAAAAGAAATTTGTCGAAAAAACGCTTGAAAACAACGCAAAGCAGATGAAAATCTATGAAAAATTCGCAAAAGAAAACGGCATAAGATTTATCGAATCTTACACGAATTTTATCGCATTTTTCTTTGAATCAAATGTCGATTCAACCGCGCTGTGCGATTATTTGCTAAAAAATGGCATAATTATTAGAAATCTAAAAAGCTACAATCTAAACGCCGTGCGAATCACAATCGGGTTAGAAAAAGAAAACAAACAAGTGCTAAAATATATCGCAAAATTTTTAAATAAAAATGCTAAGATTTAGGGCGGATTCGTGGATATTAACAAACTTTTTAAGCAACTTTTAGATTTATACAATCGCCTAAACAAACGCCAAAAAATCGCTATGATTGGCGGGGTTGTGGCGATTGTGGCGTTTTTGGCGTTTTTTATCGTATTTTCGATTCGCGACCGCAATGAAAATGCAAACTACGCCGTGCTTTTTGATGGGCTAACGCCTAGCGATAACGCGCTAATTTTGCAACATTTGCAAAGCAACAATATCCCTTATAAACTGCAACGCGAGGATACGATTTTAGTCCCAAAAGATGTCGTTTATGAGCAACGAATCGCCCTATCAAGCAACGGAATCCCAAAAAATAGCAAAGTAGGCTTTGAGATTTTTGATGAGCAAAGCTTTGGGATAACGGAGTCAGAGTTAGCTATCAAGCGAACTCGCGCTATTGAAGGCGAACTTGGGCGGACGATTGAGAGCCTAAAACCTATCATTTCCGCAAGAGTGCATATCGCAATCCCAAAAGAAAGCGTTTTTGTAAGCAAAGAAGTGTTGCCGACAGCCTCCGCAACGCTAGAAATTCTCCCAAATATGTATCTTACGCCAAATCAAATTGAGGGCATTAAAAATCTAATCGCCTCCGCTATCTCAAAACTCACCAAAGAAAATGTCGCCATCATCAATCAAAACGGCGAGCCACTTGACGCAAATAACGAATCCACCGCCACAAATGAAATCATAAACTTGCAATTAAAATACAAAAATAATTTTGAGCGCATTTTAGAGGATAAAATCAGCAATGTTTTAACGCCCATCATCGGGGGCAAAGATAGGGTTGTGGCAAAGGTAAATGCGGAGTTTGACTTCTCGCAAACCAAAAGTATGAAAGAGACTTTTGACCCAAATAATGTCGTGCGCGGGGAGCAAACACACGAAGAGCGCAAAGAGGGCGTAAGCGAACCTGAAATCGGCGGAGTGCCCGGCGCAGTTAGTAATGTGGGACCTGTGCAGGGGCTTGATTCGCTAAATAATAAACAGATTCACACCATAAACACAACTACGACAAATTACGAAGTCGGCAAGACGATTTCAGAGATTAAGGGGCAGTTTGGGACGCTAAAACGATTAAGCGCGGCGGTGGTGGTTGATGGGACTTATGCGCTAGTAAATGATAATGGCGTGGAGAAAATGCAATATGTTGCGCTAGATTCTGCGAAAATACAGCAAATTGAGGCACTTGTAAAGCAAACGATTGGTTTTTCGCAAGAGCGGGGCGATATGGTGAGTGTCGGTAACTTTGAGTTTAATGCAAAGAGCGGCTCTTTCACACCGCAAACTTCGCTTGAAAAAGTTATGAACGCACTTAAACCCGCCCTGCCCTTGCTAAAATATGTCCTTGTGGCGATTATCATCTTTATATTCTATCAAAAAATCATCGCGCCATTTGCACAGCGAATGATTGAGACGCAAGAAAAAAGCGATGAGGATATAGAGTCGCTAATCGCCCTTGATGAGGACGAAGAGATAAGCAATAAAGAAAATGAACTCCGCAAGCGCATTGAAAATCAGCTCGGACTTGGCGATTTTAGGGAGGATGAGCTGAAATATGAAGTGTTGCTAGAAAAAATCAAAACACTTTTGGCGGAGAAACCGCAAGAAGTCGCAAATCTCTTTCAAACGCTAATCCGCGATGAGTTAGGATTAGAGGATATTAAAAAAGGGGCGTAAATGGCATTTAATCTAACGCAAAATCAGCGCGCACAATATGATGAGTTTTCGATGGCAGAGAAAATCGCCATTTTGCTTATGCAGGTAGGCGATGATTTGACGGGCGAGGTTTTCTCGCATTTGGATTTAGATTCAATCACTGAGATTTCAAAATTTATCGCACAAATGAAAAGCACGGATAAAAGCATCGGTGCGGCGGTTTTGGAGGAATTTTATGCGATTTTTCAAAGCAATCAATACATTACACAGGGCGGATTTGAGTATGCAAGGGAGCTTTTATATCGCGTGTTAGGCGAAGAGGAAGCAAAAAAAGTGTTAGAGAAGCTCTCTAAATCAATGCAAGCGGCAAAAAACTTCTCTTATCTCTCAAAAGTCCGCCCACAGCAGCTTGCTGACTTTATCGTAAATGAGCATCCGCAGACAATCGCGCTAATTTTAGCGCATATGGATTCAAACTCGGCGGCGGAGACTTTGAGCTATTTTTCAGACTCGGAACGAGCGGATATTTCTATCAAAATGGCGAGTTTGGGCGATATCGCGCCAAATACGATTAAGCGAGTGTCCGCCGTGCTAGAAAATAAGCTAGATTCACTTACAAGCTACAAAGTCGAAGTGGGCGGACCACGCGCGGTGGCGGAGATTTTCAATCGCTTGGGGCAAAAGGCGGCAAAGACTACGCTATCTCACATCGAGCAAAGCGATGAGCAACTAGCAATCAAAATCAAAGAGATGATGTTTACATTTGAAGATATCGTGAAACTCGATAAAAACGCCATTATTGAGATTCTAAAAGCGGTGGATAAAAAGGATTTGACGATGGCACTAAAATCCGCGCCAGAGGAATTAAAACAGAAGTTTTTAAGCAATATGAGCCAAAGAGCGGGGGAAACATTTATCGAAGAGCTACAATATTTGGGCGTCGTCAAAGTGCGTGATGTGGAGAGCGCGCAAAGAAAGGTTGTCGAAATCGTCCAAGCACTAAGCGAGCAAGGCGTCATCACCATAGGCGAGGCAGATGATGTTGTTGAGTAATGAAAAAAGCGTAATCGCGCTAGATGAGTTAGATGCGCACACAATGAATAAATATAGCTTTAAAACCATCGCAGAATCTAGTGTAAAATCGCAGAATCTAAACGCAGAATCTCGCCAAAAATCCGTAGATTCAGCACCCAAAATCGCAGAATCTACGATGGATTCTACAAAAGATTCTACATTTGCGCCAAGTAAGGCGCAGGTTGCGATGATTGAGAGTAGTTTAGAAAAAGAGTTGATTGATAAACTTTTGCAAAAAAGCGATGATTTGAGTGCGACATTGAAGGGCTTTGAAGAGCGATTCGCAGAGCTCCAAGCCCAAGCCATCGAGCGCGAAAAAGTTGCCAAAGAAGAGGGCATAAAAGAGGGCAAAATGATGGTGGATTTGGAGCTAAAAAATAGCATCGAATCTGAGAGAGAAAAAATCGCAAGTTCGATAAATAAGCTAGATTCGGCAATCGATGGCGCAAAAGAGCAGATTGCTAAGTTAGAATCCGAGCTAAGCTCTATCGCGCTTGACATCGCAAAAGAAGTCATCATAAAAGAAGTCAGCGAGGAATCCGCTAAAGTCGCCGCTTCGATTGCAAAAGAGCTGTTAAAGTTGATGAGCGGGAATTTAGATGTGGTGATAAAGGTAAATCCCGCTGATTTTGAGTTTTTGAACAATTTGGCAAAAGGCAAGGAAAATATCAAAATCAAAAGCGATGACGCCATCGCAAAAGGTGGCGTGGTGATTATCAGCGAAAATGGCAATATCGATGGTAGCATAATGTCGCGCTACAAATTGCTAAAACAAAGCGTCATTGAAAACTTAAAGGGCTTTTGATGGGTGATAAAAGTGGGAATGCCAAGTTTGAATCGATATTTGAATCGATAAAAAATCACTTTGATACACAACCAAAAGGATATAAATGACTTCCATAGCTCAAAAATATGATGAAAATTTAGAATCTAGGGTAGATTTTACGGATTTGGTGCGCAAAAAGCGTGAAAATCTATCGCCATTTTTTAGCCATAAAAATATCGCATTACACCAAAATTCTGTGCTTAAAACTTCGCTTTTATCACCGCAAAGTGTGGATTTAATCATCACTTCTCCACCCTATAATGTCGGCATAGAATATAACTCAAATGACGACACAGGCGAATATGAAAACTATTTGAAATTTTGCGAAAAGTGGCTAAAAAACTGCTATCTTTGGGCAAAAGATGGGGCGAGATTTTGCCTAAATATCCCGCTTGATAAAAACAAAGGCGGACAGCAAAGCGTGGGAGCAGATATAACGACACTAGCCAAAAAAATTGGCTGGAAATACCACAGCACGATTGTGTGGAATGAGGGCAATATCTCACGGCGCACGGCGTGGGGGAGCTGGCTCTCCGCGTCTGCACCTTATGTCATCGCACCTGTGGAGTTGATTTTGGTGCTTTACAAAGGCGAGTGGAAAAAAGCGCAAAAAGGCGTTAGCGACATAAGCAAAGATGAATTTATGGCTTGGACAAATGGACTTTGGAGTTTCAATGGTGAATCTAAAAAGCGCGTAGGACACCCTGCGCCTTTTCCACGAGAATTGCCAAAGCGGTGCATAAAGCTTTTTTCGTTTGTGGGCGATGTAGTATGCGACCCATTTTGTGGCTCTGGCACGACTATGATAGAGAGTTATCTTAACAAACGCGAATTTGTCGGTATTGAAATCGATAAGAGCTACTGCGAACTATCAAAAAATCGCTTTTTGCAAACAATACAAAAAGAAGCAAAGATTATTTTAGAAGGATTATTTTAATGGATAAGCAAATTTCGCAACTTGATTTGATAATGGAATTTTTTAAGGCAAATCCTAAACGCGATATTTCACACCCTGAAGTTGTGGATTGGGTAACGAGCGAGTGGCAAAAGCGCACGGGCAAAGTCTTTCGCGACCCTGATAGAGGCATTCGCAGTTTGCACCAAAGGGGCTATTTGCAAAAAATCGCCAAAGGTGTGTATCGCTATGAGCCTGAAATGGCGCACTTAAGGCAGGATTTGGAGGATTTTAGCCCTGCGCTAAAAAAGCAGATTTTGGAGCGAGATAATTACAAATGTGTGATTTGTGGGCTTGGCAAAAATGAGGGCGTGGAACTTCACATAGACCATATAAAGCCCAAAGATTTGGGTGGCAAAGCGACTTTGCAAAATGGACAAACGCTGTGTGCAAGGCATAATTTTTTAAAGAAAAATTTAAAACAAACCGAAACGGGTAAGAAAATGTTTATAAGAATGCTTGAAACCGCAAAAGAAGCTGATGATAAAGAGTTGATTGCATTCTTAAACGAAGTGCTTGAAGTGTATGAAAAACACAATATCAACGGGCATATTGTGTGGAAAAAATAGATGAGAAACATAATGCAAGATTTTACTCAAATTTCACAAAATCCAAATCTTAACGCAAATTTAGATTCGACCGCGAATCACCGCGAATTTGGCTCTCTAAAAGGCAAAAACATCGATGAGTTAAAGGCAATCGCAGCGCAGATTCGCACTCGAATCATCGAAGTTTTAAGCAAAAATGGCGGACATTTAAGCTCAAATTTAGGCAGCGTAGAAATCACAATCGCAATGCACGCGGTTTTTGACTGCTATAAAGACCCATTTATCTTTGATGTGAGCCACCAAATCTACGCACACAAGCTTTTAAGCGGACGATATGAATCATTTGCCACATTGCGCCAAACAGGCGGAATCAGTGGCTTTGCAAAGCCTAGCGAATCAAACGCCGATTATTTCATCGCGGGGCATAGCTCGACTTCATTGTCGCTTGGAGTGGGCGCAGCACGGGCGATAAAATTGCGTGGCGAAAATCGTGTGCCTGTGATTTTAATCGGCGATGGCGCGATGAGCGCGGGGCTAATCTATGAGGCGTTGGACGAAATCGGCGACATAAAATACCCGATGATTATTATTTTAAACGACAATGAGATGAGCATTAGCAAGCCTATCGGGGCGATGAGCAAGTATCTCTCCACCGCCACAGCAGGGAAAATGTATCAAAGTTTGCGCGATAAAGCAAAGTCGTTTTTAAACATAATGCCCGATTCGGCGACATTTTTGGCAAAGCGATTTGAGGAATCGCTGAAACTTATCACGCCCGGCATTTTGTTTGAGGAACTTGGGCTTAGCTATATCGGTCCTATCGATGGGCATAATATCGCCGAACTCATTAGCATTTTTCAAAAGGCGCGAGATTTAAAAAAGCCCGTTTTGATTCACGCACAGACGATTAAGGGCTATGGCTACAAAATCGCGCAAGGCAGGTATGAAAAGTGGCATAGTGTCGCGCCATTTGATACAAAGGATGGCACTCCGCTAAATCCGCCAAAGCCCACCAATCCCACCAAAATTTTTGCAAAAGAGCTATTAAAACTAGCCCAAAATGACAGCAAAATCATCGGCGTAACCGCTGCAATGCCTAGTGGCACGGGATTAGACTTGCTAATGGATAATTTGCCTAGTCGCTTTTTTGATGTCGCCATCGCCGAAGCACACGCCACCACTTCGATGGCAGCGATGGCAAAAGAGGGCTTTAAGCCCTTTGTGGTGATTTATTCGACATTTTTGCAACGCGCCTTTGATAGCATTATCCACGATGTTAGCATTATGAATCTACCCGTGCGATTTGCGATAGATAGGGCTGGAATCGTAGGCGAGGATGGCGAAACTCATCAAGGCATTTTTGATATTTCATATTTGTCGCTAATCCCAAATATGACGATTTTTGCGCCCCGCGATGAGCGAAGTTTAGAGCTTGCTGTCCGCTTTGCAGCAGGGTTTGACAAATCGCCTTGTGCGTTTCGCTACCCGCGCGGTGGCTTTTTGCTAAAAAACAACACCTTTAAAAATAAGCCGTTTAGATTTGGCAAGGCGGAGATTTTGTTTGAGCCACCACATTGTGAGCGAAGCGAAGCAATCCAAAAATCAAAGAGTGGATTGCCACGACTTGACTGCGTCAAGTCTCGCAATGACGAAGTGAAAAAAATCGCCTTTTTTGCCTTTGGCAACGGCGTGGGACGCGCACATTTGACAAACACATTGCTAGGATTTAGCGCGATTTTAGTGGATTTGCGCTTTGCAAAGCCCCTTGATAGCGCGACTATTTTAAGCATAGCAAGGCGCGTGGATAAAATCTATGTTTTTAGCGATGGCGTAAAAAAGGGCGGAATCGCTGAAAAAATCGCCCTTTTATTAAACGAAAATGCGGTGTTTGTGCCGATTAAATCATTTGAATTTGACGATAGATTCATAGCGCAGGGCAAAACCGCCGAAATTGAGGACATTTTAGGCATTTCGCCCCGCAAAATCGCAAGTGCGATTAAAAAAGATTTGCGCTAGATTCTGCGAAAATTGAAGTAGATTCTGCGACTCGCACGAAAAACGCAGAATCTTAATGTAAAATTCGCAGAATCTAAAATCAAAATTACCCACCCCCTAACCCCCTCCGCAAGGGAGGGGGAATAAAATGCAAATCATCCATAAGGGAAAGGAATCGCAGAATCTATTTAAAAAAACACAGAATCTCGCGCACGAGTCGCAGAATCTACACAATTTCGCAGAATCTAATCGCAGAATCTAAATTAGGAATTATTTTTGCTTACAAATCAAAAATCATTAGATTCTGCGCCAAAATTCGCAGAATCTGATTATAAAATCTAACAATTAGCGAGTTTTGAATGAACCCATTTAGCGAAGCAAAGAGCGTGTTTTTAGAAAAAGTCGATACGATGGATTATATCGATTTGGATATCAATATTTCGGCGCGTCATCGCATCGAGCAGTTGATTGAAAAAGTGCCATTTCAAATCGTGATTTTGACCGGTAAGCCCGGCGTTGGCAAGAGTTATCTTATAAAGCAGTTGGAGCAGAGTATCCCAAAAGGGCGATTGCATATTCAACTTTTCCCATTTCTCTCGCTAAATGCGTTTTTAGCGCAGTTGCATATAAAGTTTCTCCCACAAATCAAAATCCACAAAAATATGACGCGCGATGAGTTTTTTAAAAGTTTTAGCGAGAATTTAAAGCGTGAAGAGCTCTCGCCTACGATTATCATCGATGAAGTGCAACTTTATGGCGATAAAGAGTTAGAAGTGATTCGAATGCTTAGCGATTGCCGTGTGTTTCGCTTTATTTTGGTAACGCACGCGCTAAAACATAAAGAAGTGCTGAATGAAAGCTATTTCACATCGCGCATTTGGGATAAAGTCGTAATCCGTGAGCTTGATGTGCCAAATATCCGCCTTTTCATCGCGCAAAAGTTAAGCAAGGCGGGGCTAGATTCAATCCCGCGACTTTTCAAAGAGTGGCATTATAAGTTTATTTTCAAGCAAAGTAGCGGTAATCTGCGCCTTATCACGCGAATGTGCTTTTTACTCTTTGACTTGTGCGAGCATTATTACAGCGTGAATCCTACGCTATTTAGCAAGGGCGAGATACCTAAAAAGATTGTAGAGATGGCGGCAATCGAACTAGGGAGTTTAGATGTTTAGCAAAATGCGCAGAAAATTTGTCATATCATTTACCTACATTAGCGTGCTTGCGATAGGTGCGCTGATTTATTTAGTCGTATTTTTATTCGCAGAAAATCGCCAAAATGCGATGAGAACAAGCGGTGGCGAAGATTTCTACCCGCCGAATCTTTCGCAAAATTCGCAGAATCTGTCGCCGAATCTTTCGCAAAATTCGCAGAATCTCGCGCAAGATTTTTCACAAGCACCGCTAGATTCTGTAAAGTCGCTAGATGAGTTGCCAAATGAGATAGATTCTGCGTTTAATGCGCTAGATTCTACGCCAAACACCGCAGAATCCGTAACAACAGATTTGCCAAAACTCCCGCGAAATTTCATCGTAGAGGTAAAAGTCCTAAATGTCCGCGCAAAGCCAAGTGTCGAGGGCAAAATCTTAAAGCGATTTAAAAAAGGCGCGGTGATTCGCATTAGCGAGATACAAGGGCAGTGGGCGAAGTTAGAAAACGGCGGATTTGCGTTTTTGAGTTTGCTAAAAGATAGTGCGGAGAATGCGGGAGATGGCACGAAAAATGCGGGTGATTCTGTAAAAGATGGCGCAAATCAAAAAGGGCGAAATTGAAGCTGTTCGCCGTTTTTGGCAATCCCATAGCCCACTCCAAATCGCCGTATTTGCATAACTCCACATTTTACAATTTAGGCATTGACGCAAGGTATGTGCGAATCTTAATGGATTTAACCACAAATGCGGAGGATTTTAGGGAGCAATTTTTTGAATACGGATTAAGCGGGGCAAATATCACTATCCCATTTAAAGAAATCGCGCTTGAAGCCTGTGATGAGGTAAGCGAAATCGCACAAAAAATCGGCGCGATAAATACCATTGTTCGGCGCGATGAGCGACTTTTTGGATATAACACAGATGCGATGGGATTTTATCGCAATTTGATAGATTCTGCGAAATGCGTAAAAAACGCGAATTTTAAAAATCCAAATTCTAGTATTTTGAGCGAAAAATCGGGGTTGCGCAGTTGTGAGCGAGGCGATAGAACTAATGGTTCATCAACGAAGCGAGCAACAAGTCTCCCCGATTTATCGCCAAAAGACGAATTTGTAAAAAATGCGCTAGTAATTGGTGCTGGTGGCAGCGCAAAGGCGATTGCCTTTATCTTGCAAGAGCGCGGGATTTGCGTGGAGATTATCAATCGTAGCGAAAATCGATTAGAATTTTTTAGGCAAAATGGCTTTAAAAGTGCGAATTTTGGGGAATTTAGCGCGAATCTCAGTGGCGAATCGCAGTATGATTTGATTGTCAATGCCACTTCATCATCAATAAATGGCGACTTGCCTTTGGATAGGGCGATTTTGGCAGGGCTTTTCAAACGCACAAAAATCGCCTTTGATTTAATGTATGGCAAAAAATGCCCGTTTTTGGAACTTGCCAAAAATCGCAGAATCTGCGCGATTGACGGCACAAAAATGCTTCTTTTTCAGGCAATCGAAGCATCGAAAATCTTTTTAGACACTCACAAATCAAATCAAATCGAAACCGCAATGCACTTGGCATTTCGCAGAATCTACGAAATTTAACACACCCCTAACCCCTCTGCAAGGGAGGGGGAACTTTGAATTTACTCTCCGCAATAGATGAGGAAGGCAGATTTTGCAAATCGCAGAATCTAAAAAATAAAACTCCCATTTCGTCATTGCGAGTAAGCGAAGCGAACACGGCAAATTATAAATCAAAAAATGGATTGCTTCGTTGTTTTCGTTACGCTCAAACTGCCTCGCAATGACAAAATCAATTTAGATTCTGCGAATTGCAACAAAAAACGCAGAATCTGCAAAATCAATTTAGATTCTGCGAATTTTTTTATTCAATTTTCACTTTAAAATATTTTTAAGAATTATTATTATAATATTGCGATTTTAAATTTAAAAATTCAAAGGAGCAAATATGAAAAATAAAATTTTAGGCATTTCGATGGCGGCGAGTTTGGCGATTAGTGGCGTTTTTGCCGATGATGGCGAAAATGAAATCGCAAAACATTTTAAAGAAAACTATTCTTACAATGCGCAAGTCGGCGCGCAGTATTCGCAAGGATACTCGGGCAATAGAAGCAATTTTCAAAGTCTCTATGGGTATTTGGGATTTGAGGGCGTGGAGTTTGAGCGACTTCGCTTTGGATTAAGTGCGATGGGTAGCGTGAATCTTGGTAGTAAGAGCGAATTTTACGATGAGTTTCTTGGCAAAAATGCGATTTTATATCAAGGATTTATCGGCTACACAAGCGAGTATTTTGATGTGAGTGCGGGGCGCGAAGCGGTGGATTTGGAGTGGGTTGGCGACTATATCGAAGGGGCGAGATTTGCCGTGAAAATCCCGCAAGGTGCGACAAAAATCGAAGGGTATTGGTTCTCACGGCAAGGCGTGGCGGATTATAATGAAATCTTGCAGTTTGAGGATAATGTGAGGGGCGATTCATTTATCGCGGGGATTACGAATAATTCTTATGAACCGCTGATGGTGGAGGCGTATTTTATGAGTGTCGGCGGGACGAGGACAAGCGAAGTGCCAAGCTATTTAGGCGCGTGGATTGGGGCGAATCTAAATTTAGGCAATGAGTTTATCGCGTCATCTACGAGTATCAAATATTCATTTTTTCACGCAAATCCCAAAGATACGCTTGATACGCACTTTTTAGATGTGGCGGAGCATTTGGAGTTTGCCGTTGCGGATGAGCATAAATTAAGCGCGACACTTGGCGTGATGAAAGTCTTTAACAAAAGCGCAGAATCTGGCGGTGTGGTGGATTTCGCATCGATTGGCAATCGCCGTCCGCTAAATAAAGGCAGTGGTTATTTCTACGATACAAACGCGCTCACGGCGTATTTTGGCGTGGGATATGGATTTGCGGATTATTTTGATATTGAATTTTTATATGGCAATATTAGCGATATAAAGGGCAATATCAAAAGCGAAGAGACGCTAAAACCGCTTCACAATATCGATATAGTCGCCACAGGTAAATACGCAGGGGCAGAGATTGGCGCGAAATACCGCAGGGTGTTTAGCACGCAAAAGGTGCATAATTATTTCGAAGCGTTTGTGGCGTATAATTTTTAGATTTTGGATTTAGATTCTGGCAGAATCTACGAAATTTTTTTGGGGTGAATTTGGGGTAATTTTGGAGTGAAAAATATGAAATTAGTTAGGTTTTTAGCGATTTTTGCGCTAATTTGCGCTTTTGGCAACGCAAAGGATTTTGAAGCGGATGCGAAAATTATCCGTGAAATGCTTGATAAAAGCATTGCGGTGTATAAAAACGGCGATAATCTCTCTGCCAAAAAACTAGCAGAGGACGCGTATTTTCAGCATTTTGAAAATATCGAGGGGCATATCGGGCGCAATATGGGCAAAAAAGCCTATCTAATGGAGCGCAGATTCACTAACTTGCGCAAACTATATCAAAATAAAGCCAATCCACAATCTAACGACTTGGAGCGCATAGAAGCCTTAATCGCGGGGCTTTATTTTGATATGGACGAGGTTTTGCCTATCCTAAAAGGCGGGATTCGCTTGGTGGCAGAAGCAAGCGATACGACTTATGATAAGGCAAAGGCGGAGGCGGATTCGATAAAGGCAGAAGCGCAAAGGCGCAAGGAAGCGGAGGCAATGTTTGCGGCGTTGCTTGGAGATACGGGCGAATCGAGTGCAAATTCAAGCGAATCTAGTGTAGATTCTGCGAACGCAGAATCTAATACCCACCCCCTAGCCCCCTCCGCAAGGGAGGGGGAACAAAACGCAGATTCTGCTATCGGTGCGCAAAGTAGCGCGGAGTTTCAACAAGCCGCAGGGCTAAATCCAAAGCTATATTTTATCTATGAAAATATCAGTGCAAAGCTTGACATTGCCGCTATGCGCTTTCAAAAGGGCGAAATTGAAAGCGCGGCAAATCTCATTGAGAGCGCGCAATTTGATGATTATCGCAACACAAAGTTAGAAATCGCAATCAACAAAGTCTCCGACAAAGGCAATAAGATTCAGCAATCTATGCGCCAAATCACCCGTGAGATTCGCGAAAAAAGCATTGATGAAAAGCGACTGCGCGAGGAAATCACGGATTTAAGCGATGAGCTTTTTGATATTTTGCTAACCATTACGCCTGAGCAAATCGCGCTTGTGCAAGTGAAAGGCTTTGATGAGAGTGCGGTTACAAAAGATTATGCCAAAGTCGCTGATGATATAAAAATCGCACTAAATAATATTTTGGATTCATATCAAAATAAAGGCGCAAAAACGCTAATTGACGCACTTCAAAGCGCGTATTTGGATATTTTTGAAGGTAGCGGAATGGAAAATAAGATTGGCGCGATGAATGCAGATTTGAAAATGAAAATCGAAGCGCAATTCACGCGTGGCGTGGCGTTAATCAAAGCAGACGCGCCCAAAGATGACTTGCAAAAAACCTTTGATGAGCTAAACAAACTCATCGCAAGTTCGTTAGATTTTATACAGGATTCAAGCGTGTGGTTTTTGTTTATCTCCGCACTTAGCATAATTTTGCGCGAGGGATTGGAGGCTATGCTAATTGTCGTGGCAATCGTGGCGTATTTGATTCAGAGTGGAAATAGCAATCGCACAAATATCGTGTATTCTGCGCTTGGCGTGGGCGTATTTTTGAGCTTTGTAACGGCGTTTGCGGTATATTATTTTTTCAGAGAATACGCAGGGCAGTTTAGAGAGCTATTAGAGGGCGTAACAATGCTAGTTGCAGTCGCATTGCTCTTATATGTGGGCTTTTGGCTACTCTCAAAGGCGCATAAATGGAATGAATTTATCAAGCACAGCGCAAAAGAGGCGATTAGCAAGGGTTCATCTTACGCGCTTTGGTGGACTGTGTTTTTAGCAGTTTATCGCGAGGGCGCGGAAACCGTGCTATTTTATCAAGCATTGCTTTTTGATTCAAACACTTCGGCGGATTTTAGCGCGGTAATCGGTGGTTTGGCTTTGGGGTGCATTATTTTAGTGGTGCTATACTTGCTAATCAAACGCGGTGCGGTGAAAATCCCTATAAAGCTATTTTTTCAAGCCACTTCGGCGATTATCTTTTTAATGTGTTTTAGTTTCAGTGGCAAGGGCGTAGGCGAACTAATCGAAGGCAAGGTTTTGACACCGACACTAATCCCATATCAATTTGATGCGATTTCGTGGGCGGGACTTTATCCATATTATGAGAGTTTGGGACTACAAGCAATCGTAGTTTGCTTTATAATAGGCGGAATCATCGCCACAAGAAAACTATCCCAAAAGGGAGAAAAATCACCAAAAACGGGAGGTGCAAATGCGTAACTAATCGTTTTTGTGTGATTTTAAAAAATTTCAAAAGAAAGGATAAAAAATGTTAAAAAAGGTATTTTTTGGTTTGGCGTTAAGCTCGGCGGTTGTCTTTGCGGCAGAAGTGCCTATCGGAGATAGCCAAGAAAAAAATGGTATGGAAATCGCGGCGGTTTATTTGCAACCTATCGAAATGGAGCCCCGTGGCATTGATTTGGCAGCGTCAAAGGCTGACATTCACTTGGAGGCGGATATTCACGCGACAAAAGGCAATAAAAATGGCTTTGCAGAGGGCGATTGGATACCATATCTCACAATCGGTTATAAGATTACAAATTTGGATACCAAAAAATCCAAAGCAGGTAAATTTATGCCTATGGTGGCTGATGATGGCGCACACTACGGCGCAAATATCGCTATGGAAAAGGACGGCTTTGGACCGGGCAATTATGAGCTAATCTATCTCATCGAAAGCCCTGAAAAGCAAGGATTTGGACGACATGTAGATAAAGAAACAGGCGTAGGCAAGTGGTTTGAGCCATTTAGTGTGAAATATAAGTTTCAATATAAAGGACGCCCAAAACCATAGGTATGGTGCGATTCGTATGGCAATTCGTGCCGAATCGTCATTCTGAGAGAGCGAAGCGACCGAAGAATCCAAAAATTTTGCGTTAGCAAAATTAAAAAATATTTTTGCGAATTGCGAATCTTTTTTGGATTCTTCGCTTCGCACTTCGTGCTTCGCTCAGAATGACGAAGTGGCGGGGCAAAATCCGCCCTTTACTCCCCCTCCCTTGCGGAGTTTGAATTCAAAAATCCCCCTCCCTTGCGGAGGGGTTAGGGGGTGGGTAATTTTCGCATTAGATTCTGCGATTTTTAGTTTGATTCGCAGAATCTGCGTTAAATTGTCATTTTGAGCGAAGCGAAAAATCTCTATTTGTTGATTTTTGAGATTCTTCGCTCGTTTTACTCGCTCAGAATGACAATTTTTTGTGGATTGCCACGAAGTCGCCCTTAAAAGTGCGACTTCTCGCAATGACAATCAGGGCGTGGATTGCTTCGGCGAATCTACGAAACGCCAAAGCAATGACGGCGTTTGAAAATTACAATTTTTAAGGATAAAAAATGTCCATTTATTTCGTGCATTTTTTCGCGCTTTTAGTGCCACTTAGTTTTTTAGGTGCAATTTTTTTGGATTTCACGCAAGATTCGCGCAAATCTAGCGTAGATTCACGCGCTCAAAGCAAAAAGATTGCCCCTAAAAATCTCATATTTTCTATCATTGTAGGCGCGGTTTTTGCCTATATCGCGCACTTTATCGCCACAAAAAATCTGCAAGATGACACGCTAATTTTTATCACAAATATTTTGCTTTTAATTGCATTTTTTGCCTTAATCGCACTTTATTTTACCGCGCGAATCGCCCCAAAAATCGCAGAGATACCACTGCTAAAAGAGAGCATTTTTGCCTTTATCGCGCTTGGATTTTTCGTGCGATATTTAAAAGAGAGCGTGGATTTCAAACTCTTTGGCGCAGAGATTTTGGATACTTTGGCAATCAACTCTTTTGCGCTCACACTTCTTGCGCTAGGCGCGTGTGTGGTGGTGTTTTACTTGCTAAAAATTTTGCGTAAATTCGCACCAAAATTCACGCTAATCATCGCTTTTGCCACTGCGATTTTGTCGATAAACCCTGTCATTGCGGACATTTTGCTATATTTGGTGCGACAAAATATCCTCCCTAGTGGCGAATCGCTTATTAGCTACATTGGTAAAAGCCTATATTACGCGTTTTTAAACCCATATATTTTTGTGGGATTTTTGATGGTTTTGGGGATTATGAGCCTTGCAAAAATCCCGCGCCACATTCATAAAAACGCGCTTTTTGATTTGGATTATCGCAAAAAATGCGGACTAAAAAATTTCATAAACCAAAAGTTCGCCCTAAATATTTGCGTGTGCGTGGTGAGTGTGGGGATTTTGCTATATTATGATTTATACGCTTCAAAGCCTATGACGATTGATAAACCTATAATTTTGGAGCGTCCGCAAAGTGGCGTTTTTGAGTTTAGCGCGGAGATTTTGAGCGATAATAAACTGCATAGATTCGCCTATATTGACGATGAGGGCAAAGAGATTCGCTTCTTTTTGCTAAACAAATTTGAGGATAGAAGCTCCCCTGCGGTGGCGTTTGATGCGTGTGCGCTCTGTGGCGATATGGGCTATATCAAGCGCGGTGGAGAGCTAATCTGTATCGCGTGTAATGTGCGGATTTTTCTGCCATCTGTGGGGAAATTTGGCGGGTGCAATCCTATCCCGCTAGAATTTAGCAATGAAAATGGCACGATTCGCATTAGCCTTCAAAATGTGCTAGGCGGGGCAAATTATTTTAGCAAAATCGTTAGCAAAGAAGTAACCGACCCTGTGAGTGGCGCAAAATTGCTAAACACAGACGCGCTTTTTCGCTATGAATTTAACGGGCGGACATATTTTTTTCAATCGCAAGAAAACTACGACACCTTTGTCAAAGAGCCTGAAATTTACGCACCTAGCGAACAAAGCGCACTTTACATAATCCAAAAATATCACAAAGAGAGTTAGAAAAAATGACGCTAAATTTGATTAGAAAATCTATTGGCGGGAGCAGGTTTCAAAAGATTCTCTCCCTAGTTACGATTATCGCAAGCACCTTGCTAATAAGCTGTATGCTAAATATTACGCTAGGCATCGGCAATCAAATCGCCAAAGATTTGCGTAGCTATGGGAGCAATATCGTGGTTTTGCCAAAGGGGACAACTCTTAGCGTGGAAGTGGGCGATGAGATTTTTGCGCCTTTGCAGAGTGAGAGTTATTTGGAGGAATCGCGTCTGCATTTGATAAAGGAAATATTTTGGAGAAATAATATTACCGCATTTGCGCCATTTTTGGATTTAAAGGTAAGCAATTCGTCTTTGGGTATGCAATTTCGCACTTGTGAAAATTTTGGGGATTTCGCAGACTCCAAGTCTAGTCTCAATCCCCAAAATTCTCACAAATACAAAAGCCATACCGCAAATACTAGAATTGATTCAAATACAGATTCTACGAATACAGAATCTAATTCAAAATCGCAGAATCTAAACGCAGAATCTACCACGCAATCAAACAATCGAAGTAATGGCGGTGTTGCTTCGAGTCGTTTTGATGCGGAACGAGCGAAAAGCGGTGTTGCTTCGAGTCGTTTTGATGCGGAACGAGCGAAAATAGGACTTGGGCGTCCATTGAGCGAAGTTTCGCATCAAAACGACTCGAATGAATACCCCAGAACAAATTGCGAACAAGACAATCGCACTTTTGCAATATTCAGTGGCACTTATTTTGACAAACTCATCGGCGTCCAAGACGAACCCGAATTTAGCACGGGCGTGAAAATGCTCTACCCTGCGTGGAGCGTGGAGGGCGAATGGGTGGCAGATGATTCGCTTAATTCTGTCCTTGTGGGAAGCGAACTTGCAAAAAGAGAAAATATAAAAATCGGCGACACGCTAATTTTGCGCGAATCTACCGCTGATTCACGCGATTCAAATCAATATCACGCAAAAGTCAGCGGAATCTTATCAAATAGTGGCGTTTATGACAATCGCATAGTAGGCTCACTTGCGTTAGCGCAAAAGCTAATGGGCAAGGACAATATTTTCGCCAAAGCCGAAGTCTCCGCATTCACAATCCCCGAAAACACGCTTAGCTACAAAGCACGGCGCAATTTGGATGGGCTAAACGATGTAGAATTTGACACTTGGTATTGTAGCGCGTTTGCAAGTTCGATTGCCTATCAAATCGAAGAGGACTTCAAAGGCGCGTCTGCCAAAGCACAAATCAAAGTTAGCGATGCGGAAAGCTCTATTGTGCGCAAGATTCAAGGGCTTATGGGGGTTACTAGCATAATCTGTCTGCTTGTGGCAAGTGTGGGAATCGGCGCGTTGTTAAGCGCGGAGTTTCAGCGCAGACGCAAAGAAATCGGGCTTATGAAAGTGCTTGGCGCGAATCTCTGGCAAATCTATGCGATTTTTGCAGGCGAATCGTGTGTCATAGCCATTTTTGGCGCAATCATCGGCTTTTTTGGCGGTGTGGGCGTAGCAGAGCTAATATCGCTTAGCATTTTTGCCCACGCACTGCCGATTTCGTGGATTGCATTGCCCTTATCTATCGCATTTGCGCTGTTTATCTCGCTTTGTGGCTCACTAATGCTACTAAAAAATATCAACGCGCTTTTACCTGCAAATGTGCTGTATGGGCGATAGGGAGGCGAAAATGAACGCAAATAACGCATTTTTTTACAAAAGCATTTTAAATTCACTGCGCGTCTCTTTTGCGCGTGTGAGCGTGATTGCAATCTCGCTTTTTATCGGTGCGTGCGTGAGTAGCGCGTTTTTAAATATTTTGCTAGACATTGAATACAAGCTATCAAATGAGCTAAAAGTATATGGTGCAAACTTCATTATCTCCCCCACACACGGGCAAAATCACATAGATTCGCAGCTCTATGAAACAAAAATCGCCCAAATCCCAAAAGACAAGCTAAAAGCCGCCGCGCCATTTCTCTATGGCTCATTTAGCTTGGGGAGCAACTCTGCGATTGTCGCGGGCGTGGATTTTGGCGCATTAAAGAGCGTTTTTCCATTTATCGAAGTGGTTGATGGGCATTTTGGCAATAGCGTTTTTGGCGAATCTAGCGCATTTGTGGGCGTTAGTTTGGCAAAAAGCGCGGAAATCAAAGCAGGTGATACTATCACGCTAACAAATCAAAAGACGCTAGAAAGCGCGGATTTGGAGGTTAAGGGGATAATTTCAAGCGGAGATGAGTTTGATGGGATTGTGTTTGCGCCGTTAAAAGTGGTGCAGAATTTGGCAAGCAATTCGTCTCTTACGCAAGATACTAGAATTGCAAACGATTCAATAACTTTAAATAATCCGTCATTGCGAGAAAATGAGCGTAGCGAATTTTCGTGGCAATCCAAATCACACGAATCTAAACAGCAAAAAGAATCAATGACCCAAAAGAGAATCAATGCAGATTCGTTGCAAGTAAGTGATTCATCTAAAACACAGATTCCCCTTAATGGATTGCCACGATTCGGCGTTGCCGAATCTCGCAATGACGAAATAATTAACCGCTCATTTATCCACTACGCCAAACTTGTTTTATACGGCAACTTTGCCGAAGTCAAGCAAATAGGCGAATCGTTAAGCGATTCGCAAATAGTCGCAAAGCCCATAGCGCAGGTGTCAATCAGCGAAGGCATAGTCCTAAACAAAATCAAATCGCTTATCTTTCTAATCTGCGCTACAATCCTATTTATCGCAAGTTTGAGCGTAAATACAAGCCTTAGCGCGATAATCTTTGCGCGAAAAAAGGAAGTCGCCTTGCATTTGAGCTTGGGAGCGCGAAAAAGCCAAATCGCCAAACTCTTTGGCGCGGAGGTTTTGCTTTTGGCGTTGGTTTCAAGCGTAGTGGGCGCGATTTGTGGCTATGCTTTGGCGAATCTGCTTGGGTGGATTATCTTTAATTCAAGCATTTCTTTTAGATTTTTAAGCATAGTAGGCGCGGTTGGAATCACGCTATTTTTTGCCTTTGTGGCGAGTTTTTACCCTATCAAAAAGGCGTTAAATGTCAATATCATCACAAATCTCAAAGGGGAATAATATGGTTTTAGAATTACAAAATATAAACAAATCTTTTGGCAATGTCGTTGCACTAAAAGGCGTGAATCTATCCGTCCAAAAGGGCGATTGGGTTAGCATTATGGGACCTAGTGGCAGTGGAAAATCTACGCTTTTAAATATCATCGCATTGCTTGATGAGCCTAGTGGCGGGGAATATCGCCTTATGGGGAAATCTATGAGAGATTTAAGCGAAGAGGAAAAGATTGTGATTCGCAGGGAGAAAATCGGGCTAATTTTTCAGCAATTTCATCTTATCCCATATCTCACCGCGCTTGAAAATGTCGAACTTGCGCAGTTTTATCACTCCGCAGTCGATAGCGATGATGCCAAAGCCGCGCTTGAAAAAGTAGGGTTAGGGCATCGAATCTCACATTTGCCAAGCGAACTAAGCGGGGGCGAACAGCAACGACTTTGCATTGCGCGCTCTTTCATAAACAACCCCGATATTTTACTGGCAGACGAACCTACGGGCAATTTGGATGGCGAAAATGAAAAAATCGTCTTAGAAGCATTTTGCAAACTGCGCGATGAGGGCAAAACGATAATCTTAATCACACACAACCCCGAGTTAGGCGAATACGGCAACAAAAAAGTGCTGTTAAAGCACGGAGAAATGGCGTGAATCTAAAAAAATTTTTATGTGTTTTTGCGCTTTTTGGTGCGATTTTTTTTAGTGCGTGTGATGGCGACAAATACGCAGCGTTAAATGAAACCGCCCCCGAAATCGTGGCTATGGATTTGGAGGGAAAAAGCGTGAATTTGAGCGATTTTAGCGGACAAGCCGTTGCGATTGTGTTTTATAAAAATGGTTGCGAAGCTTGCGTGGGCGTAATCCCTGCGCTTGATAATTATGCCAAAAGCGCGAATCTTGCCTCCATTGCGATAAATATGGCAAATTCAAAAGAGGAAATAATGGAGTTTTTGGAGGAAACGCCACTGCCAAATACGCGCGTTTTGCGCGATTCGCTAGGGGCGAGCGCGAAGCGATTTATCATCAATATGACGCCTACAATCGTTCTGCTAGACAAAGAGCGGACGATTCGCGCCAAAATCATCGGTGTAACGGACTTTGGCAAGGTTGAGGCGCAAATCAAAGAGTGGTTATGAATCTTTTTAAATGCGCGTGTGTGGCATTTTGCGCGATTTTGCTATGCGGGTGTTTGGAGAGCAAAGGCGAGTTTGAAGCGATAAATGCGGGAAAAATAAGTGCGATTTATGAAAATGGGGTGCTGAAAATTTTGGATTCGCGTGATGGCAATTCGTCTTTGGGTATGCAATTTGCGAGCGAAGCGAAGCAACCATCCAAAATAAAATCAAATTCGTGCGAAGCACCCAAATCTCGCCCGCTTCGTGGTGCAAAAAATCGGATTGAAGGTTGCAGTAGTGCAACCGCCGATTTTTTGCTAGAAGCGGAAAAGCGAGGCTCTCCCCCTAAAAGCGAAAAGCGGCAGCTTTTGGGGACACAGTTTAATAGTCGGGGGGAGCGGGAGCGGAGTGTAGCCCTTTTGCGAAAAGAAATAAGCGAATTAAATAAACAAAATAGCGAAAATATCGCAGATTCTGCGAATGAAACAAAAAACGCAGAATCTAATTTAAATTGTCATTTTGAGCGTAGCGAAAAATCTCAAAAAAATAGAGATTCTTCGCCTACGGCTCAGAATGACAAAGCAAAAACAGATTCGCATTTCATCTTATTTTTCTTTACCACCACTTGTGGCGTTTGCAAAGCGCAAATCCCCATTTTGCAAGAAATCGCGCAAGAATTAGAAAATGAAAATATCAAAATCTACGGCATTTTAGGCAACGCACCAAACAAAGATTTAGCCCAAAAATACGCCAAATCTAGCGCAATCTCACTGTCGATTTTCTACGAAAATGCTGCAAGGCGATTTTTTAGCCAAATCGTAGGTGGCATAAAAGGCGTCCCCGTGATTGTGATTTTCAAAGATGGCAAAGTCAAAGAAAAATTCGTAGGTTTGATACCAAAGGGCAAGATTTTAAGTGCGCTATAAAGGGCAGATTCTGCGTTTTGTGTGGATTTTTGGTGTTTTAGATTCTGCGATTCGCAAGAAATTGCAGAATCTAAAAATGGATTGCCACGATTCTGCTACGCAGAATCTCGCAATGACGAAATTTGGCGCATTAGATTCTGCGAAACAAACAAGAGATTCTGCGCTTCAAACCAAAAATCGCAGAATCTGCCCCCACTTCGTCATTGCGAGTGAGCGAAGCGAGCGTGGCAATCCACAATTAAATCAATCGTGCGAAGCACCCAAAACTCGCCCGCTTCGTGGTGCAAAAAATCGGGAGCAAGCGAGCAGTAGTGCGAGTGCCGATTTTTTGCTAGAAGCGGAAAAGCGAGGCACTCCCCCTAAAAGCGAAAAGTGGCAGCTTTTGGCGAGTAGGGGGAGCGGGGAGGGGGGTGCAGCCATTTTGCGAGAAAAATAAGCGAATCAAAGGGGCAAAGTGGCGAAAATCTCGCAGATTCTGCGAATCGAACAAAAATCGCAGAATCTAATAAAAATAACAAATCAATCCAAAAGCAAATCAATGCAGATTCATTGCAAGTAGGTGATTCGCCTAAAACACAGAGTCTCCATAATGGATTGCCACGATTTGCCTTTGGCAAATCTCGCAATGACGAAATTTGGCGCATTAGATTCTGCGAAACAAACAAGAGATTCTTCGCTTCGCTCAGAATGACAATTTTATTTGGATTGCCACGAAGTCGTTCAAAGTGCGACTTCTCGCAATGACGAAAAATCACACAGATTCTGCGCTTCAAACCAAAATTCGCAGAATCTCGCTCCAAAATCGCAAAATCTCGCAATGACAAAATTTGGCGCATTAGATTCTGCGAATCAAACACAAATTTCGCAGAATCCAAATAAGATTCTGCGCCAAAATCCATCCAAACTTTGCTATAATCGCAAAATATTTTTTTAAACAAGGATTGTGCGTGATGATTGAGAAGGCAAGGCGTTTTTATGAGTTTTTGGCGAGATATTTTGTGATTGATATTATTTTGATGATAGTTGCGATGGCGTGCGTGCTTCACTTGCGCCTTGCGTATGCGGATTCTACGCAGTTTATGCCACAATATTTTTTTAATGATGAGCGCATTTTAACGACAAATGACGGATACCACTACGCAAACGCCACGCGCGACCGCTTGGAGGGGAATAAGGGGGATTCTGCGTTTTTCCCATCTGCCGAGTTTGAGATGCCGGCACTTTTGAGTGTGACGCTTTATAAAATCCTGCCATTTTCGCTTGATGAACTCTTCTTTTATATGCCGATGGTGCTTTCGATTTTGCTTGTCATCCCTGTGTTTTTGATTACCAAAAATTTTTCAAATTCTTTGGTGGCGTTTTTTGCGGCACTTCTTGCGCCCATAACTCAGGCGTATTCCGTGCGCACGATGGGCGGATATTATGATACGGATATGCTAATTTTGACAATCCCGCTATTTGTGGCGTATTTTCTGCTGAAAATTTTAGATTCTGCGAAATTGCGCTATGCGATTTTGGGGGCGATTTTTGGCATTATGGCGATTGCGTGGCATACGACAAGTGCCGTTGCCTTGCTTGGGGCGGGAGTATTTTTAGGCATTTGCTACGCGCTAATTTTTAAAAGGGATGATTTGAGGGTTTTGGAGCTGCTTGGCGTTTTGATAATCGCGCTTTGCAATATGAATATTTTCCTAAAACTCGCGCTTTTGGCGGTGTATTTGCACTTTGTGAGTGATAAAGTTTTCATCGCGCAGAATCTCACAAATCAAATCAAAGCAAAGTTAAAATACAAATCCGTCACGCTGTTTTTAGTCGCACTTGCCATTGGACTGCTTTCAAATGTCGATAGATTTATTAGCAGTTTTGCGCTGTATGTGGTGGCGGGAGACACTTTGCAAAATGCAAATATCATCGTGCGTGGCGTCACAGATACGATTATGGAGCTAAAACCGCTTGATTTTTATGGCGCGGTGGTGCGGATAATTGGCGATTACACGGCATTTACCATTGGCGCACTTGGGATTTTGCTATTGTTTTATAAAAAACCGCAAACGCTAGTTTTGCTCCCGTTTGCCTTGCTTGGACTTTTGTCGATTAAACTTGGCATTCGCTTTTCTATGTTTGCCTCGCCTGTGTTTGCCATCGGCGTGTTTTACTTTGTGTATTTTGTGTTGCAGGGGGCAAAGCAGATTTTTGATGATAAAATCGTAATTTATGGTGTGAAAATCGTTTCGTATGCGGTGATTGCGGGAGTTTGCATAATACCGCATTTTTATTTTGGGAAAAATATCGGTTACGCACCCGCGCTTTATAGCGAAGAGATGGGCGCGCTAAATGAGATAAGGGCAGATTCTGCGAGTAGGGAGAATGTGACGATTAGCTGGTGGGATTATGGATTTTTGACTTCGTATTACACAAATACCCGCGCAATCATCTCTGGCATCGATATGGATGGCGTAATGCACTTTGTAGCGGCAAAAATCATCACCGAGACAAACCAAAAAGCAGCGTATAATTTGATGAATATCGCTACGAATTTGTATTTTGAAAAAGATGATAAAAAGATGAATTTAGTGGAGAAAATCATCGCAAAATACGGCACTAGCGATAATCCAAACGCCGTTTTTGAAAATATGGAGCATTTTAGCGGAGTTGAAAAACAGCGTGAGATTTATATTTTCATCCCGTATCAGCTTTTTGAGCTAACCGCGACAATCGAGCAGTTTAGCGATATTGATTTACGCAACGGAAAGGCGACACGGACGGATAAAAAACTCGTGCGGTATTACAGCGTGGGAGTTGATGGCGATGAATTTGTGCTAGATGAAAAGGTGCGATTTAATCCTAAAAATGGCGTGGTTACGGATATCGAAAGCGGGAAAACACTCCAAGTAAAGGCATTTCACAGAGTTGAGCGAGTGCATAATACCTTGCAGACGGATAAAGTGAATTATGAAAATGAGAAAGGCGCGCTTATTGCGGTGTTTTCTGTGGAGATGGGGCGATTTTTCTTAATCGATGAGCGGACGAATGACTCGCTATTGGTGCAGTTTTTCTTATATGAAAATTATGATAGAAAATTATTTCAAATGCTTTACAAATCCCCACATTCCAAAGCGTGGAAGGTTAGGTGAGGGGGTAGATTCTGCGAATCGTGTGTAAAACGCAGAATCTAGCGCGAAAAAATAATCAAAATTCGCAGAATCTGCCCTAATTTTTGTCATATTGAGACTTTGAAAAAGTCGAAATATCTCACAAAAAACACAACAGAGATTTTTCGCTTCGCTAACTCACAATGACAAATGAGATTCTGCGAAGTGCAGAATCTACCCCACCCCAAACCCCTCCCGCAAGGGGAGGGGCTTATTTTCTCTCTTTCTCCCCCTCCCTTGCGGAGGGGGCTAGGGGGTGGGTAAAAAATCCGTCATTGCGAGGCACGAAGTGCCGAAGCAATCCAAAAAAAAGAAAATAAAATAGATTGCTTCGTTGTTTTCGCTTCGCTCAAACTGCCTCGCAATGACGATTTTTTCGCACTAGATTCTTCGTTTTCGTGCGAGATTCTTGCGATTTTTTGGATTTGATTTTGCGAGTTTCTGCGATTTTGCACACTAGATTCTGCAAATTTTCGTTAAAATGCTAAAATTTTTTCTAAAAAAGGCGCGCTATGGACTTCATCGCACTTATCCCCTACGCACTCATCGGCATCGTGGCGGGGGTGACTTCGGGGCTTTTTGGCATTGGCGGGGGGATGATAATCGTCCCATTTTCCCTGCTACTAGGCATTTCATCGCATCACGCAGTCGCAATTAGCGTGGTGCAGATGATTTTCTCATCCATCTTTGGCTCATATCTCAACTACAAAAAGCGAAATCTAAATCTCAAAGACGGGCTTTTTGTGGGCTTTGGCGGACTTTTGGGTGCGAGTTTTAGCGGGATAATCGTGAATTTTTTCTCAGATATCACGCTTACAGCGATATTTTTGGGCGTTGGCGTGATATTTTTCATCAAATATTTTTTTCGCTCCAAAAAAAGCGTAGCAGTCGCAAAGTCCCGCACGGAGGCACAAAAACGAGTGATTTTAGTAGGCACGGGCGCGCTTGTGGGCGTCTTTGCCATATCGCTTGGCATTGGCGGGGGCGTGCAGCTCGCGGCGATTTTGGGATTTGCGCTAGGGTATGACAGCAAGCAAGTAGCGCGAATCTCGCTATTTTACATTCTTTTTGCAAGCGTTGCGGGGAGTCTTTCATTCGCGCGGGAGGGAGTTTTAAATGAAAGCGTGGTGACGATGGGCGTGGCAGTGGGCGTAGGCTCGCTACTTGGCGTATTTATCGGCACAAAAATGATGGAGAAAATCAAGCTAAACTCCCACAAAACCGCAATGCTTTGCGTCTATGCCTTTTCGATACTCACCACCGCATTCACGCTCTTGCGCAAAATGGGGATTTTGGCGATTTAGAAATGTTAAAATTTTTTAAAAAGGATTCGCAATGCCATTTGTAAATATTCGCATCACAAAAGAAAATGGGACGCCCACAATCGCGCAAAAGCGGGAGCTAATCGCAGGTGTTACAAACTTACTCGCCGAAGTGCTAGGCAAAAATAAGTCTAGCACGGTGGTAATAATCGATGAAATCGACACGGACAACTACGGATTAGGCGGTGAGAGCATAACTTTGCTACGAAAAAAGGGCGCGAAAAATGAAGTGAAAAATGGCGAAAAAAAGGGTGTAACAAATAAAAAAGATTCGCCAAAAAGCGCGAAAAAGCGCGAATCTAAAAAGTAAAAATCTTAAAGATTGTGTGAAACTATGGTGATTTTTTGTTATTACGAGAAGTTGCACTTTGGGCGACTTCGTGGCAATCTATTTTCGCATAATTTGGGGCATTTTTTTGTCATATTTAAACTTTGAAAACGCCAAAATATCTCTAAAATTTTAAAAAAGAGATTCTTCGCTTCGTGCTTCGCACGAGAATAACAAAAATTAGAATGGCAAAGTTACGCTAGATTCTGTGATTCGCATAAAAATTCGCAGAATCTACCCACACCCTTAATCCCCCTCCGCAAGGGAGGTGGAGAATTTGAGTTTCTTCGCTTCGCACAAAGTGCTTCGCGCGAGAATGACAATAGATTTTGTGATTCGCATAAAATCTCGCAGAATCTCCCCGCAGATTCTGCGCTTTTCGCGCGAATCGCGGAATCTACCGCAAATCTCGCAAAAATCCCCCCACCCCTACCGCACGAATCTTATGCCAATGCCAATTCTATGCGAAAAGTAATCGTATTCATACAGCACATCGCCATACCCCGCGAAATACTGCGCGTAAATGCCGTAGTAGTCGTTGATTTTGTAAGTGTAGCTGGCGCGAAAGTATGGCGTAGGGTGCTTTTTGGCGACATTGTAGGGCGGGGCGAGCACACCGAGCAATCCACCCACGCCAAAGTCCGCTAGATGGTCGCCATAACGCATATTTGCCTTTATCTCCAAAATCCCCAAATACTTGTAAATATCGCGATTCTCCGCATAAAATCTAGTCGGCGCAAACGCCTCCACATCAAGCCCCCAATGTTTGCTCGAAAACCGCGCCTTTATGATAAATCTATCGCTCCCCCTACTTCTATCCGCCGCCCCGCCTTGCGCGATATTTATCTCGCCATTGCTAATATGTCGCCACCCTAGCGTGATTTCAGTTAGCGCGAAGCCATCACTCACATCGCTCGGGCGATAAGTCAGCAAAAACTCGGGCTGAAAGTCATTATCCCGCATCGGCGAGCTCGCCTTTTCATTAAAAAGCTGAAAATAAAAAGTATCCGTAAATGCCAAATAAAAAATCCACTCATCGCTAAAAGTCACGATAGGCGCGCGAAAACTCACCTGCCCCTTTATCTCGCCGCGAAAATACTGCGGATTTCGCATAGATGTAAGATTATACACATACAAAAAATATGTATCGCGCCAATTTTCAAAAAATGCACTTGAATCTTTTGGGCGAACAATCGCGCGTGGCGTGGCATTATCGGTGGGTGAATCAAAGGTGGATTTTGTGATTTTGGGTTGAATCGCAAAATCTGTGGTTTGTTCATTGTCATTCTGAGTGAGCGAAGTGAGCGAAGAATCTCTTTGGGATATTTCGCTACGCTCAATATGACAACTCGGGGTTTGATTCGTAGAATCGAACGCCGAATCTTTTGCGTGATTTGTAGAATCTAGCGTAGATTCTGCGTTTTTTAACCTATTCTTCCCCCCCCCCTATTTGCGGATTCTGCGTTTTGCGTCTGAATCGTAGAATCTTTTTGAGATATTTCGCTACGCTCAATATGACAACACGGAGTGCTAAAATCCCCCGCCCCAAGCGATATATTAAAACTCACAAGCACCACGCAACCCGCCAAAATTTTACCCAAAATCATCGCAATCCTTTATTTGAAATTATACCATTTTTGAGTTGCTTTATCGCCCACGCATAGTGGCTAGAAGTGCTTGAAATCACAAACGAACCAAGCGCATTTGCCCCCGTGCAGGCAAAATGCCCCTTGCAAAACAGCTCATCATCGCTAAATTTTTGCACGATATTTGCGATGGTGCTGTGGCTTGTTTGCAACGCATCTAGCGCGACTTGCAAGGGCGTGCTTTGGTGCTTTTGCCAAAACTCAATATTTAGCTTTGGATAAGTGCGCCAATTATGCGGAAGTGGCAAAAATGGCGTAACCTGCGCCCTTTGCGTGAATCTTTTGCCATCGCACTCCAAATTATTTGCGACAAAATGCTCCAACATTTTGTGCCACTCATAAAGGTGGATAAGCACATCACGGGCATTTTTATCGCGCGAATTATCGCGTAGTGGGAGGGTAAAATCGCCCTCCAAAATATCGCGTGGCACATTTTTGATAAATCTCAAAAGTTTGGCAAACTCATCATTTATCGCTTTTAGCAACTCATCTTTACTTCGTGGGCGTGGCATTTTCTCCCTTTTTTTGCGTGTGAAATTTTTATGTGAATTTTGCGCGAATTTTGTGTGAAATTTTAGCAAGATTCTGCGTTTTTTGCGCTAGATTCTGCGAATCGCAGAATCTATATAGATTGCCACGACTTTGCTATCGCAAAGTCTCGCAATGACATAAAAATGACGCCAAAGCGCAGAATCTACTTCAAAATTATCGTATTTAGCCCCCTATTTTGTAGCACCAAAATGCGCTTCGTTTTGCCACTATATTTTTTCATCGCATTGTTAAAATCGCTCACGCTGTTAATCTTTATGTCCTCAATTTGCGTGATTATATCGCCACTCTCAAATCCCGCTTTTTGCGCTGTGCTATTCTCCGCTACTTCGCTTACAATCACGCCGTTAAAATCGCTTGGGATTTGGTATCTTTGGCGCATTTGTCTATCGATATTTTCTACGACAAGTCCGCTATTTTTGGCATTTTTCGCGCCTTTGTCGCCTCGTTGCACGCTTGCTATTTCGCCTTTTTCGGTATATTTGTCTAATTTCACTTTGGCTTTGTATTCTTTTTTGTCCCGTATGTAGCGCACTTCTACGACTTCATTTGGCGGATATGAGCCGATGGTGTTTTTTAGCTCACTTGCGCTATTTATGGGTTTGCCATTTACTGCGATGATTAAATCCCACACTTTTAGCCCCGCTTTTGCCGCAGCTGAGCTTTTATCCACACTCACCAAAACCGCGCCACTTTTGCCATCGTAGAGATTTGAGAGATTATCCGTAATGTCTTGAATCCCAACGCCCAAAAATCCGCGCTCAATGCTACCTTTTTCAATCAGCGTCTTTGTGATTTTTTTTACCATATCGCTAGGGATTGCGAATCCTATGCCGTGATTACCCCCTGTGCGCGAGAGAATCGCCGTATTGATACCGATAAGCGCACCACGCGAATCAATAAGCGCACCGCCCGAATTGCCCGGATTTATGGAGGCGTCTGTTTGAATAAAGTTTTCATAGTCATTTATCCCCATATTTGTTTTATCAAGCGCGGAGATTATGCCCTGCGTTACGGATTCGCCTACGCCAAAGGGATTGCCGATGGCAAAGACGACATCGCCTACCATTAGTTCATTGCTATTGCCGATTTTTGCGTAGGGCAAGTTGTTTTGCGCAATTTTGATTACCGCTAAATCACTGCGCGGGTCTTTGCCGATGATTTTTGCTTCATACTCTTTTTTGGGGCTATTTGGGAGGCTTACCAAAATCTTATCTGCGCCATCAATCACGTGATTATTCGTAACGATATAGCCGTCCTTTGAGATAATCACGCCACTGCCTAAACTTCGCTCTACCCTATCCTTTGGCGCGTTGCGATAAATGTCGCCAAAAAACTGCTGAAAAAACGGGTCGCTAAATATTGGATTATTGGGGTGATTTAGCACATTGTTGCTGACTTTTTTTTGTGTGGAGATATTTACGACACTCTTTTTTACCTCGCTAATTGCGTCATTGTATGAGTGAATCACGCCATTAGCACCACTTGGATTTTGCCTTTTTGTGGCACTTGGCATTTCGGCGAAGTCAAAAGCAAAGCTAATCGCGCATAACGCTAAAAATGCAGTTAAAATTCTCATCTTTAATCCTTTCAAATTGCTAAAAATAAGCGAAATTATATGTAAAAAATGCTAAAAAATGTCGCTAATTTATGCGGATTTCTTAACAAATTTGCGTAGATTCTGCGATTTTGGGCGAGATTCTGCGAATTTGGTTTGATTCGCAGAATCTAATATAGATTGCCACGCTCGCTTCGCTCCCTCGCAATGACGAAATGCGGGCAGATTCTGCGATTCTGCGATAAAATCGCCGTTTTTTAAATTAGATTCATTTGTTTCTTTTCGCAAAAAGGGCTGCACCCCCCTCCCCGCTCCCCCTACTCGCCAAAAAGCAGCCGCTTTTTCGCTTTTAGGGGAGTGCCCAGCTTTCGCTTCTAGCAAAAAATCGGCGGTTGCACTACTGCAACCTTGAATCCGATTTTTTGCACCACGAAGCGGGCGAGATTTTGGTGCTTCGCACGGATTTGATTTTATTGTGGATTGCTTCGCCTTGCTATCGCAAGGACTCGCAATGACGAAATGCGGGCAGATTCTGCGATTTTTTATTTGATTCGCAGAATCTACAATCGAAGTATTTTGCGGTAGTGCTTGTGGAGTTTTTGCAATTTTTTGGGGCTGAGACTAGACTTGCGGTCTGCGAATGCCCCGAAAAATTGCAAATCTACGCAATGATTACCCAAAGACAAATTGTCCGCACCAAATTCGCAGAATCTCGCAATGACAAAGTTGAGGGTAAATCTAATACACCAATCCCTTCCCTTTTTTCCCCAAACACTTCCCGCACAGCACGAAAAGTCGCAGATTATCGCTGATTAGTTCGCATTTTAGCGTTTTGGCGATGATTGATTGCTTTTCGCGAATATCATCATCCACAAACTCCATAATATTCCCGCACCCAAGACAAATAATGTGGTAATGATGCTCTTTTGCGGCGATTTCATATCGCTTCCCGCTTTTAGTCTCCACAGAAGTCAAAAATCCATAAGTCTCCAAAAACTGCAAAATGCGATATACGCTCGAAAGCGATGAGTTTTTATCATCGCCTTTTAGGGCATTTGTGATTTCCTCTGGACTTAAATGCGTTTTGCTATTGTAGATTAACGCCAAAATATGCTCTCGCTGTTTGCTTGTTTTAAGCTGCTTTGCGGTTACTACTCTTTGTAAGCGCGTGATGACAGATTCCAAACTCTCTGTTCTTTTGATTTTATTCTCCGCCAATTTCGTCCTCCCAAATATTATAAAATGCAAATTATACTAGATTTTAAAATAATATTTGGTAAAATCCGCACATTTTTTATTTTAAGGAGACAAAATGTTTGGCGCAAAGCACACTTATAACAACGGACAATTAGAAGCATTGAAGCAAGAAATTGAGGCATTAAAAAAGGAAAATGAGCTATACAAGGCGATTGCATTGCACTCGCAAAATGAATTTGTAGTGGCACTTTTGGGCGATGAAGTAGTATTTAAAAACGATAAATGCGCGGATATTAGGGACTTTGATGGGATTAAGCAAAGTTTGAAAGAAGGCAAAAGCGAGATTGTAACCACGCAAAATAATATCAAAGTCAAATCAAAAAAAGTCGGCGATATTGCCATTTATTACCTAAATGAAGTCGATTCACGCTCCAAAGAGTTAGGCGAGGACTTGCTAGGATTTTATAATAAATGTATGCACGGCGGGGCGGTTGCGTGTCAAAATGCCTTTATTGAGCTAGTAGGCGAGCTAAAAGAGATTTATGAAGTCGCGCATAAGACTGCGGAGGGGATGACAAAGGGCATTGAGATTTCGCAAAGCTCATCACAGCAAATAAATCATTTGTATGAAAAAATGCAAAATGCGATAAATTTGGTTAGCTCACTCACGCAAAGAAGCAACGAAATCACAAATGTCATCTCGCTAATTGATGATATCGCCGAGCAAACAAATCTACTTGCGCTAAATGCAGCAATTGAGGCGGCACGCGCGGGCGAGCACGGGAGAGGATTTGCCGTTGTCGCAGATGAGGTTCGCAAACTCGCTGAAAAAACGCAAAAAGCGACAAAAGAAATCGCCATCGTGGTAAAATCAATGCAGCAAGAGGCAAGTGACATTCAAACAAGCACAGAGGAAATCAACGAAGTTACAAAAAGTGTCAAAGAGGATGTCGATGAGATAAATAATATCGTAAAAGTTTTCAAAGATAACTCCATTTTGGCGGAGCTGAAAATCGGCTGTTCAAATGACAAGGTATTCTGCGGACTTGCCAAAATCGACCATTTGCTTTACAAACAAGGACTTTATTCGCTGATTTTTGGTATGACAAATGAATTTAAACAAGTCGATGGCACAAGCTGCCGCTTTGGCAAGTGGTATTATGAGGGCGAGGGGAAAAAGAATTTCTCCGCGACAAATGCGTATAAAAAAGTCGAAGTCCCGCATTTAAGCATTCACACGGAGGCAAATGCGCTTGCTGCAAGTCTGCTTGACGCAAATAAGGCGACTCCAAAGAATTTCATCGATAGCAAAATGGTGGTAATTGAGGATATGGGAAATCAAATTTTTAGCGCGATTGATGAAATGCTAAGCGAGAAACTCGCCACCTCACAGGCGAAAATCGCAAAAATGAGTAAGGAAATGGAGGTTTTGGAAAAATAACGCGGTGGATTGCGGTGAGATTCTGCGTAGATTCTGCGAATTTGCTCTCGTTTTGTCATTGCGAACGAGTGAAGCGAGCGTGGCAATCTAGATTCTGCGAATTTGCGTGATTTGCGTGAAAAATCGCAGAATCTGCGATATTTTCGCCGTCATTGCGAGAAGTCGGCACTTGTGGCGACTTCGTGGCAATCCATAGAATAAATTATAGATTGCTTCGTTGTTTTCGCTTCGCTCAAACTGCCTCGCAATGACGAAACAAAGGCAAATCGCAGAATCTGCCCCCACTTTTTTGTCATTTTGAGCGAAGCACTCGTGCGAAGCGAAAAATCTCAAAAAAGAGATTCTTCGCGAACAAAGTTCGCTCAGAATGACAATTAAGGCAATTCGCAGAATCTGCCACCAAAGCAAACAATTTCGCAGAATCTGCGATATTTAAATTTTACATAAAAGGACTTTTTTGCAATTTCTTAAAAATTTTCTTAAAAAATTCACCATTATCAACTCCAAACGGCGCATTGCCCTTGCGGTTGTGCTATTTTTGCTGATGATGTTTGCGCTATTTACGATTGTAGCGATTTATGATACGCAGAGCAAAGTCGCGCAGGTGGTGAATTACACGCCAAATAAAGCACTAAAAATTTTGGATAGAAAAGATAGATTAGTGGCGAATGCCTTTGAGGATGAATTCCGCCACTTTGTGCCATATGATGAGATTCCCCCAAAGATTATTGAGACGCTTTTGGCGGTGGAAGACACGATGTTTTTTGAGCACAGCGGGATAAATTTGGACGCGATAATGCGCGCAATGCTTCGCAATCTCAAATCCGGCGGACTAAATGAAGGCGGTAGCACCATCTCACAGCAGCTCGTCAAAAATATCGCCCTTTCGATGGAGCGGACATTTGATAGGAAGTTCAAAGAGGCAATCATCACAATCCAAATTGAAAAGTTTTTAAGCAAAGAAGAGATTTTGGAGAAATATCTAAACTGCATATTTTTTGGCAATGGATTTTATGGCATAAAAACGGCGGCGGACGGGTATTTTAACAAGGATTTGCAAAATCTCACTTTAAAAGAAATCGCAATGCTTATGGCACTCCCCAAAGCACCATCCTTTTATAATCCCGTGACGAATTTAAAGGCGTCCTTAACCCGCGCAAATACGATTTTAGAGCGACTTTATAATATCGGGTGGATTACCAAAGATGAGTTTGAAAACGCGCTAAATGAAGTCCCAAAGGTTTATAACAAGACTTTAACGCAGAATCTCGCCCCCTATGTTGTCGATGAGGTTTTGCGACAACTCTCCCACATTAAAGATTTGAAAACGGGCGGATATGTGGTGAAAACGCACATTGACTTGGATTATCAAAAAGTCGCCCAAACCGCGCTAAAAAACGGATATGACAATATCATCTCCCGCACCAAAAAAGTAAAAAACGCAGAATCTACCGAAAACTCCGCAGATTCTGCGGAGGAAACGGATGACACTTTAAATGGCGCAATTGTCGTCACGCAAAGCAAAACGGGCAATATTTTGGCATTAGTGGGTGGGGTGGATTACTCAAAAAGTCCATTTAATCGCGCCACACAGGCAAAAAGGCAGTTTGGTAGCACCGTGAAACCATTTATTTATCAAATCGCACTTGATATGGGATACTCGCAAGGGACGCAGATTTCGGATGTGGCGCGAAGTTTTGGGCAAAATGAAGCGGATTTAAGCAATGCGGATTTAAAAACAGAAGAAACTATCGAAAATGACGCAGAGGCGGTGGATAACTCGTGGCGACCGAAGAATTATTCGCGCAGTTACAATGGTATCGTTACGCTAAAAGAGGCACTGCGCCGTTCGCTGAATTTGGCAACGATAAATTTGGTAGATATGATTGGATTTCGCGCGGTGTATGGGAAAATGGTGGATTATGGATTTGCAAATATTCCGCAGGATATGACTGTGGTGCTAGGGAGTTTCGCGCTATCTCCGCTTGATGTGGCGAAGCAATACTCGCTTTTTGCAAACTATGGAACGCCACTAAATCCAAAACTTATTAGAGAGATTATCAAACCTGATGGAAGCGAAATGCCCATAGAAATCGCAGAATCCGCAGAATCTAACGCAAAAATCGCAGAATCTAACGCAAAAATCGCAGAATCCACCAAAAAATTTGGCGAAAAATCCGCAGATTCTGCGCTAGATTCTGCGCCAAAAGAGTTACTTGCCAAAGAGCAGGCATATTTAAGCATTGATATTTTGAAAAGTGTCGTAACGCACGGCACGGGGTATCGCGCGCGCACTTCGGGCATCGAAATCGCAGGGAAAACGGGCACTTCAAATGACAGCGTGGATGCGTGGTTTAGCGGATTTTCGCCTACGCTTCAAGTTGTCGTGTGGTATGGGCGCGATGATAATAAATCAATCGGCAATAATCTCACAGGTGGCGTGATTAGCGCGCCGGTGGCGGGGGAGTTTTTCCGTAATATTTTGCGCGTGGAGCCGGGACTAAAAAGGGCGTTTGATGTGCCAAGCGGGATTTTTCGGCGAAATATCGATGGCGTGGAGTATCTTTATACAAAAACCTCCAAACTACCCGCGAAAAGCAATGTCGATGGAGAGATTTTGTTTTAAATGCAAACTCGCAATGACAAAATGATTGAAATTCGCAGAATCTGTGTCGTTTTTCCGTCATTGCGAGGCGCACGAAGCGAAGCGAGTGCAACGAAGCAATCCACAAAAAATTGTCATTCCCACGCAAATGAAACGAACGCAGAATCTGCGAAATTTTAACTTTAATGGAGGAAATTATGATTGCAAAGATGATTTATAAAGCGTATTTAGGGACAAAATCAAAGTTTTTGGCAAAGATTTTATGGAAAATCCGCGCGATAATTTTAAGGTTTTGCAATCCGCTAATCACGCTAAAATACAACGGATTTTGCCTAACTATGCCATTTTCGCACACGATTTTTGCCTACCAAAAGCAATATCCAAATTATGATATGGCACTAGGCAAAATCGCGCATTTTATAAAGGGAAAATGCGGGTTTTTAAATATGGTGGATGTCGGCGCAAATATCGGCGATACGGCGGTTTTCACTCAATGCAAAGGTGCAAATTATTTGCTAATTGAGGGCAGTGAAAATTACGCAAATTTGATTGAGAAAAATTTAAGGGCAAATTATAGCAACATTCAAAACGGGGGGGGGGGGCAGTAGCGATACGATAAATTATATCATCGAAACAACCCTAATCGGCGAGCAAACAAACGCAAACTATCAAATGACGCTAAAAAATGGCAGTGGCGTTTTAAGTAAATCAACGGCGATTTTATTGCGCGAAAACTCGCAATTTGCGACTTTGGATGCGGTTTTGCAAAAGCATAAATTTGACGCGAACTTCATCAAAGTCGATACTGATGGATTTGATTTTAAGGTGCTTCGAAGCGGAATTGATTTTATCAAATCGCACAAACCATCGCTGTATTTTGAGTGGGATAAGGCATTTTTGGAGGCGCAGGGCGAGGATTATTTGTCGATTTTTGACGCGCTAAAATCCTGCGGTTACAAAAGGGCGATAATCTTTGATAATTTTGGGTCGCCAATGTGTGCTTTGGCACTTGATGATACGCAGAATCTTACGCTACTAGCGCGATATGTGGCGCACTCAAACTGCAATATTTATTATTATGATGTGCTGATTTTGGGCGAAAATTTGGATGAAAATGAATTTTTGGAGTATTTTTACGCAGAATCTCGCAATTCCATTGCGTAGGGCAATCCCAAAATTTCCCCCTCCCTTGCGGAGGGGGATTAAGGGGGTGGGTAGATTCTGCGAATGCAGAATCTAATGCAAAAAACGGCGAAAATCTCGCAGAATCTGCATTACTCTCCGTCATTGCGAGACTTACTTGTAAGTCGTGGCAATCCACAATTTTTGCGATAGCAAAAATGATAAAAATCAATCGTGCGAAGCACCCAAATCTCGCCCGCTTCGTGGTGCAAAAAATCGGATTGAAGGTTGCAGTAGTGCAACCGCCGATTTTTTGCTAGAAGCGGATAAGCGAGGCACTCCCCCTAAAAGCGAAAAGCGGCTGCTTTTTGGCGCGTAGGGGGAGCGGGGTGGGGGGGTGCAGCCCTTTTTGCGAGAAAAAACTAGCGAATCAAATGCTAAAAATGGCGAAAATATCGCAGAATCGCAGAATCTAAATAGAGATTCTTCGCTTCGCTCAGTATGACAATTATTGATTAGATTCTGCGTTCGCAGAATCTTGGATTGCCACGATTTGACTTCGTCAAATCTCGCAATGACGAATTGGTGGCAGATTCTGCGATTTTCGTGCGATTTGCAGAATCTCGCAATGACGGCGTTATTTGTTTTGGATTGCCACGAAGTCGGCACTTGTGGCGACTTTGTGGCATAACGAAAGGTTGAGTTTTACCCACCCCCTATCCCCCTCCGCAAGGGAGGGGGAAATTTTGCGTGAAGTCTCCGCAATTGAGGATTTTTTTGGATTGCTTCGGCACTTCGTGCCTCGCAATGACGGCGTTGTTTTTTTGGATTGCCACGAAAATGCTACGCATTTTCTCGCAATGACAAAAAAACACAGGGCAGATTCTGCGATTTTCGTGTGAGATTCTGCGATTTGCAGAATCTTGCAACAAAATTCACCGCCATTTTGCTAAAATTCCCCTTTGATTTTCACAAAAAAGGGGCATTATGGAGCGATGGCAGAGCATTCGCGCGAGTGCTGGTAGCGGGAAAACTTTCGCTTTGACACTGCGCTATATTTCCTTGCTGTTTTTTGGCGCGAGGGCAAATGAGATTTTGTGTATCACTTTCACGAACAAGGCGCGGGATGAGATGCTTGCGCGCATTACAAACACGCTTTTTTTGCTCTGCCAAAATCCAAATGACGCCTATTCGCAGAATCTGCTTGATTTAGGTATCTCAAAAAGTGCGATTGAGACGCAGAGCGGGGCGATTTATCGGCATTTTGTGGAGAGCAAAAATCACATTATGACTTTTGATGCGTTTTTCAATGCGGTGGTGAAAAAGTTTAGTTTTTACGCGGGTGTGCGGAGCGATTATGAAGTGGGCGCGGACTTTAAGTTAGATGGTGAGATTTTCAAAAAGACACTTGATTTGCTTGGAGGGGGCGAGTTTGACGCGCTGATAGAGTTTTGCGCGAAGTATCAACTCAATCAAAAAGATATTTTATCTATGATAAATTCGCTTAAAAACGGCGAGTTTTTGGGCGAAATCGCAGAATCTAGCGATTTGAAAGATGAGATTATAAATGCGTTTGATGAGTTGCGTGCATTTGCTATAAATGCGGTGGATGGGCAAAAAAACGCACACCACTTAAAAAGTCGCTTCAATAAAAATATTGACAAAAAAAATGTTAGTGCCATCGTGGAAAATATTTTTACGCTAACAGAAAATATGCAAAAAACGCTAGATTCTGCGGTAGATTCTGCGATTATCGCGCGAAAAACGCAGAATCTAAAAGATTTATGCAAAAAATTTTTTGAAATGCAAGAAAGCGAGATTTTATGGAAAATTTCTAATATTTATGCGAAGTTTAAAAAGCAAAAATTGCAAGTGATTTCATCGCATAATAAACTCACATTTAGCGATATTAGCGAGATTTGCTATGATTTGCTTCACAATCATATTGATAAAAATTTCTTTTATTTTCGCCTTGATTCAAAAATCAATCACATTTTGGTGGATGAGTTCCAAGATACGAATTTAGAGCAGTATGAAAATCTAAAACCGCTCATCGATGAGATTAAAAGTGGCGATGGCGCGAGAGAAAATAAGACGCTGTTTTTTGTGGGTGACGAAAAACAGGCGATTTATGGATTTCGGGGAGGGGAAAGTCGCCTATTTCGCGCGATTAGCGATGAGTTGAATATGAGCGAAAAAACGCTAAAAGATAATTATCGCAGTGCCAAAAATATCGTGGAGTTCGTAAATAGCGCATTTCAAACGCGCTTTCCAAATTACGAAATGCAAAATCCAAAGAGCAAAAATGACGGATTTGTGGAGATTGTAAGCGAGAGTGAGGCAGATTCTGCGTTTGATTTGATAGAGCGCAGAATCCAAACTTTGCTAGAAAATCACAAAAAAAATATTGCGATTTTGACGCGCAATGTAAGTTCTGCGGAGGAAATTTATGGGTTTTTGCGCGCCCATTTTCCGCACACTAAAATCGCATTGGAGTCGGAGAAAAGCAACAATGTAGAACTTTTAATCATCCAAAATGCCCTGCGATTTTTGCAAACAAATAATATTTTTTATCTCAAAAATTGCGTGAAATTAAATGGCGGTGAGGTGGATTCTACGCCGTCTCTCGCGATAAAAAAGGACGCAGAGGTGCATAAAATCATCCACCGCATTATGCAGACATTTGCCCTTCGTGGCGCGGTGGCGTTGCGGATTTTGGAGGAAAGTGCGAAGTTTGATGACTTGGAAAAATTCATCGCGTATTTGGGCGGTGCGGAGATAAAAAATGCGGCGGATTTGGCGTGTGAAATACAGATTATGACAATTCATAAATCCAAAGGATTGGAGTTTGGAGATGTGATTATTTGCGATTTAAGAGGGCAGAATAATCGCGACACGGCGCAGTTTTACGCGCCATCTTTGCGCGGTGGGAAGGTGTATTTTTTAGGCGATAAAAAGGCGCGTGTGCTTGTGGATGATGAGTTTGCAAACATTGTAGCGCAAAAAAAATCAGCGGATGAAAATGACGCGCTAAATGTGCTGTATGTGGCATTTACTCGCGCAAAGGATAGTTTATTTATCATCAAATCTGCGAAAAAAAATGCCCTGCGATTGGAATTATTGGACTTAAAAGATGGGAAAATTGGAAGCGACATTATCGGCGAAAAATCGCCAAAATTCGCAGAATCTAGCGCGAAAATCCCCGCGCAATACGACTTTGGCAAACAAGGCGACTTTATAAAGCAGAGCGAAAAATCCTACACAAATCTCTCCAAAATGCGCGGAATCGCCCTGCACTTGGCGTTAGAAATGCGCCTTGCTTACGGGAATAGCGATGATGAGATTGAGACGATTTTGCAAAATCGCTTTGGGATGGTTTTGGGGGCGAGTGAAAGGGCGCAGATACTGCGGAGCGTGGGGAAAATATTGGGAAATGCGGCGTTACGCGAAATTTTGGCGAACGCAGAATCTGTGCGCTGTGAGGTGGCGTATTTGGAAAATAATCGCCTAAATCGCATTGATTGCTTGATTGAAACGGGGGGCAATGCGGTGATTTTGGATTATAAAAGTAGCGATTTGGATTTGGAGGGCAAAAAGGCGCAGATTCTGCGGTATGCGGACTTTGCAAGGGCGCACTACAAAAATATCCGCGCGTATTTGTGCTTCGCAAATGGGGAGATTTTGGAGGTGTGAAAATGCGGAATTTGCTTTGTTTTGTCATTGCGAGGAAGTGCATAGCACTGACGAAGCAATCCAAATCAAATTCTGTGTTTTTCGTGCGAGATTCTGTAATTCACAGAATCTAATGCGCTAAATTTCGTCATTGCGAGATTTGCGAAGCAAATCGTGGCAATCAAAAGATTCCCCTCCCTTGCGGAGGGGGTTAGGGGGGTGGGTAAATTCTATTAGATTCTGCATTTTTTCTTACAATTCGCAGAATCTGCCCCCATTTCGTCATTGCGAGATTCTGCGAAGCAGAATCGTGGCAATCCAAAAAAAAATAATTCGTGCGAAGCACCCAAAACTCGCCCGCTTCGTGGTGTAAAAAATCGGATTTAAGGTTGCAGAAGTGCAACCGCCGATTTTTTGCTAGAAGCGGATAAGCGAGGCACTCCCCCTAAAAGCGAAAAAGCGGCTGCTTTTTGGCGCGTAGGGGGAGCGGGGGGGGGGTGCAGCCCTTTTGCGAAAAAAAACAAGCGAATCAAATGGACAAAATAACGAAATTATCGCAGATTCTGCGATTCGCACGAAAAACGCAGAATCTAGCACAAAATCGCAGAATCTAACAAGAGATTTTTCGCTCACTTTGTTCGCTCAGAATGACAAAACAATGGATTGCCACGATTTGACTTCGTCAAATCTCGCAATGACATAAAACAGCGCAGATTCTGCGAATTCACAAAATCAAAAGGCAGATTCTGCGTTTTTATAATTTTTCCTGCAAATCGCAGAATCTCGCACACAAAAATTCGCAGAATCTAAAACAAAATTCGCAGAATCTACCAAATTTTACCTCAAATAATGCGCTACAAATTTTGACATATTATCCATTATTTCCCCGCCTTTGCGGATTCCAAGTCCGCAAGATTCGTAAGCAAAAAAGACATTTGGCTGATAAAATGCCTCGCGCGCGCTATTTAGCTCATAAAATTCTTGATAAAGTGGCTTGTAATTGCCGTATTCGCCACCTCTTTGCGCTAAAATCGCGCCGTTTTCATCCAAAATATCCATATTTGCGCCCTCTCTCCCAAATGAAACTTTTTTGACTTGCTTTTTGCTATGAATCGGCTCAAAGGCGGATTCAAGCAATAGCGGGTGATTTGGAAACAAATCCCACAAAATTTTTAGCATTCGTTTGCTTTGAAAAAGTAGCGTGTATGCGGGATTTAGAAAAATCGTATTTTTGTTTGCAATCATTTTATTCACAAGCACCGCAAGTTCAGGCTCATCAATGCTAATAATCTCCCACGGGAGCAGTTTAAAAAGAAACTCATATTGCGAATCGCCCAAAAACGCGCCATTATTTTCATCAAAAATCACTTCATCAATGTATGCAAATTCTGTTTTTAACCCAGCATTTTTGGCGCACTCTTGCAAAAATCGCGTGGTGCGCTCTTCTTCGGCGTTACCTCTAATGCTAGAAAATAGCACACCCCAGCCTTCATACATTTCATCAAATCGCTCTAAATCCGCGCCCAGCGTAATCATTCGCTTAAAATTATCGCTAATGGCATCAAAAATATCGTTGAACTGCGAATCGGCGTCCATTTTGTTGAATTTTAGCAATGCCCATTGAATTAGCGCGGATTCATAAAGCAAAGTGGGGGTGTCGGCGTTAAATTCAAGCAATTTTAATGGCTTCCCATCAAATCCACCCGCAAAGTCAAATCGCCCATAAATATGCCAATGCACTTCATTTTCCCAGCTTTGCTTTATGCTATCAATTAGCATTGTAGGAATGTCTAGCTCAAAGAATAGATTGTTTTTGATGACGAACTCCCCAGCTTCGACAAACATATCATAAAGTTCGTTCCCCGCGTTATAAAACGCCTCCGCTTCTGCCTTGCTAATCTCCACCGCTTCATTTGCGATATATGGCGTATTATCGGCGTCCGTGTGCCATTCTAACCCGATATTTTCTAGTGCGTCCTTATCCAAAGGCTTTAAATCAATGATTTTCATTTACAAATCTCCCATAATTTTTTGTGCGTTTTTGTAGTCCGCCTCCGTGTCAATGCCGATTGATTGCGTTTCAACCTTTGTCATAAAGATTTCTTTTCTATGCCAAAGAGCACGGAGTTGCTCTAATTTTTCGATGGATTCAAGCGGTGATTTTGGCAGAGCGCAAAATTCCTCCAAACTCCACGCAAAAAAGCCATAGATTCCTATGTGTCCGTTGTATTCTAGCGATGAATCTGTGGTTTTAGAATTAGAAGACCCACCCCCTTTGTCCCCCTCCGCAAGGGAGGGGGATACAAAGAAAGCCCCTCCCCTTGCGGGAGGGGTTTGGGGCGGGGTATTTTTTGCTGAATCTAAATTAGATTCAGCGCTTTGATTCGCAGAATCTGCCAAATCCACTCTCTCAAAAGGTATCACACTTCGCGAAAAATAAAGCGCGAAATTATCATTGCTTACCACCACTTTGACTAGGTTTGAATCAACCGCCTCCGCCTTGCTTACAGCCTTATAACAGCTTGCCATAAAATGCGTGTGGCGCATCGAATCTATCAGCAAATCAACCACGCCTTCCTCCAAAAATGGCTCATCGCCTTGCAAATTTATCACAATCTCATTGCGGGGTAAATCAAGCTCCCGCGCCACTTCTGCGCATCTATCCGTGCCACTTGAATGCAGCGTAGAAGTCATCATCGCGTGAATCTTATGTGATTCGCACACTTTTAAAATCGCCCAATCATCGCACGCCACGATTGTATCATCGATATTTTGCGCCTTTTTTGCGGTGTGAATGATTAGCGGGACGCCATTTAATGGTAGCAATAATTTATTTGGCAATCGCGTGGATTGCAGTCTTGCGGGGATTATTATCATAGTTTGCCTTTAAAATTTTTGCGTGGATTCTAGCGATTTTTACCCTAAAATTTCGCCTTTAAGGTTAGAATTTTTATTTTAAGCTATAATTTTCGCGCTTTTTTATGAAAATCACATAAAATCTACAAGCAAAAGGATTATTGTTGGATAGTTCGCCGAGTCAGTTGCTAATGATAATATTGGCATTGTTTTTTGTCGCGTTGAATGGGTTTTTTGTCCTATCAGAGTTTGCGATTGTCAAAGTTAGACGCTCCAAACTTGAAGAGTTAGCAAAGAAAAATAAAGCAAATGCAAAGCTCTCTTTAAAAATCACAAAGTCGCTTGATACTTATTTGTCCGCCACACAGCTTGGAATCACGCTTTCATCTCTTGCGCTTGGGTGGCTAGGTGAGCCAGCTATCGCAAAGGTGCTACATAAGGCATTTAGCGGGTTTTTTGGCGAAAATACGATTTTGCTTCATTCGGTTAGCTTTGTCATCGCCTTTACTTTAATCACATTTTTACATATCGTATTTGGGGAGCTTGTGCCAAAGTCTATCGCTATCGCAAAGGCGGAGCAATCCACGCTTTTTGTGGCGCGTCCGCTGTATTTGTTTCGCAATGTGTTTTTCCCTGTGATAAAGAGTTTTGAGATGATGAGTGGCTTTTTTCTACGGCGAATCGGCATTGAAATAAGCGAAGAGGCTGAAAACGCCCACAGCGATGAAGAAATCAAAATCATCATCGGCGAGAGCCTAAAAGGCGGATATTTGGATTCAATCGAAAGCGAGATTTTGAAAAATGCCGTTGATTTTAGCGACACAACGGCAAAAGAGATTATGACGCCACGCAAGGACATTGTGTGCCTTTTTGATGATAATTCTTATGAGGAAAATATCCAAATTGTCCGCGAGACAAATCACACGCGCTATCCTTACTGCAAAGAGGGCAAGGACAATGTGGTAGGAATGATTCACATCCGCGATTTGCTTCAAGCGACAATCGGGGCAGATTCTGCGCCTTGTGATTTATCAAAAATCGTGCGTGAGCTAATCATCGTCCCTGAATCAAGTTCGATTTCAAATGTGCTGATGAAAATGAATAAAAAGCAAATCCACACCGCGCTTGTTGTCGATGAATACGGCGGGACAGCGGGATTACTCACAATGGAGGACATTATCGAAGAGATTATGGGCGATATCTCCGATGAGCACGACAAAAAAACGCAAGACATTAAAGAAATTGACGCGCACACTTATGAAGTCGATGGAATGCTTGATTTAGACACGATTGGAGAGCGCATTCTTGTAGCATTTAGCGATGAGGTAGAGCAAGTTACAATCGGCGGATATGTGTTTAATCTGCTTGGCAAAGAACCGCTTGTGGGCGATAGTGTGGTAGAGGGCGACTTTGCCTATGAGGTGCTAGAAATCGATGGAATGCGAATCAAAAAGCTAAAAATCGTGCGATTAAGAGATGAGGAAAAAGATGAAAGCGAGGGGGAAAATATAAAGTAGAGCAGAATCTAGCAAAGATTCCCCCTCCCTTGCGGAGGGGGATAAAGGGGGTGGGTATAATTTCACAAAAGATTCTGCGAATTTCGTGCAAGATTCTGCGTTTTTAAACTCAGATTCTGCAATTTTCACAAAAAAACAAAAAAAGGACAAAAAATGCAAATAAAAATGAAAGTTATCGATTGGTGGGATGCCGACACAGAGGAGAATTTTTACAAAAATCACATAATTAAGATTCTGCGCCAAAAGTTTGACATTGTCCGCTCCGATGACCCGGACTTCGTGCTTTGCGGACCATTTGGCAATCGGCACTTTGAATATGAGTGCGTGAAAATATTCTACACAGGCGAAAATGTCCGCGTGGATTGGAATTTAATGGATTATGGCATTGGATTTGATTATATGGACTTTGGCGATAGGTATTTGCATTTTCCGCTGTTTGCGTTTTATCAGGATGGCAAAAAAGAGCGTGTGTTAGGCAAAAGGGAGAAGTTTTGTAGTTATTTGGTGCGGCACAGCGGGGCGTTTTTGTGGGGCGAATTTGGCGGATTTCGGGATAGATTTTTTGATAAATTGAGCGAATATAAAAGGGTAGATTCTGGTGGGAATTGGCGCAATAATATCGGCGGAAGTATCGATAGCAACGGCAAAAGCTGGATGGAGAATAAGCAAAAATGGTTGCAAAGCTATAAATTCAACATTTGCTTTGAGAATTCAAGTGCGCCGGGATATTTGACTGAAAAGCTATTTGACGCCTACAATGCGGGGTGCATTCCCATTTATTGGGGCGATACGAGTTTGCGAAGTGCAGAATCTAATGCAATTTTCGCAGAATCTTCTAAAAAAAATGCGTTAAGGGGGGGGGGGAATTCATAAATAAAGATTCTGCGAACGCAGAATCTAACAAAATTTCCCCCTCCCTTGCGGAGGGAGATAAAGGGGGTGGGTATAATTCCACAAAAGATTCTGCGAACAACCAAGATTCTGCGAAATTCGTGCGAGATTCTGCGATTCTAAACCAAGATTCTACGATTTCCACAGCAGATTCTGCGAAAGATTTCATCGACACTCGCATTCCGCGCATTTCTCCGCATTTGGTGGAATATCAAATCAATCCAAAGGCATTCATAAACGCGCATAATTTCCCGCATTTGGATGCGCTAGTGGCGGAGGTCAAACGCATCGATAGCGATGAGCGCGCCTATGAAGCGATGCGAAATGAACCCATTTTTTTGCATAACTTCAACCCGAAGGATTTTTACGCAACGAAACTTTTGAGTTTTTTTGAAAATATTTTCGCGCAAGGGGCGCATAATGCCTTTCGCCGCGGAGATGAGAATTATCGCACAAAATACGCCAAAAGGGCGCAGAAAAAGCATAGCGATAAATTAGAGAATGAAATGCGAGAAAAATTGCAATATTATGAGAGTTTAGGCACAGATGCGCTAAATCTCGCAAAGTTCTATTATTCAGTGCGTAAATCCACGCGAAAATTTCGGCATAAACTGAAATTTTGGCGCACCAAAATCTACACTGCTTTTGTTTGATACACAATAAACTTCGCGTTTTTATTGTGCTTTTTGCTTTTGCCAAAGAGCACCATTTCTATTGGCACGCCGTCCTCTAACTCATCATCGATTATCACAAAGTCAAAGTGCTGATTTGCGATGATGATTTCATACTCCATTTTTTTCTCAATAGCGGTGATGGAAAAGTCCTTATATGCGCTGAAAAGCTTGATTTTAAGTTTATTTTTAATTCTGTCATTATTTGAGACGATTAGAATATTTTTGCTTCGCCGCTCGCGGTAGCGGATGATATATGAGTGCAAAATCCTATCATTATCATTTAGCTTCGCGCTATCGAGCATTTTTAGATATTGCAACACAAACGCCAAAATGCAAAAGGAATAATTCGTATCTAACTTAAAATAGTGATTTTTAATCGGCTCACTTTTCATCGCCAAATCCCACATTTTGTTATCTAGCGAAGTGATTGTGGTGTTTAGGGCGAGTTTGATTTGCTCAAAAATCTGCTCTTTTTTTGTGTTAAACTGCTTTGCGAAGTTCGCCTCGTAGCGCGTTTGAAAGGCGTCAATCATCACGCTTAATTTTTCTTTTAACTTCGTTAATCTTACTTTTTCCTCGCCAAGCTCGGCAAACTGCGCCCTTAATTTTTCTAATCGCTCCCGCACTTCGTTTTGTTGTTTATTTTGTGCGTTTGATAACTTCTGCTCGTTGCTTAAAATCTGACTTCTACTCATCCGCAATCGACTTTCCACGCGCAATAAATCATCCTTTGTGTTAAGTAACTTTCGCTTTGCGGCGGTGAAATAAAGCTGTTGATTTAAAAACACTTCTGCGTAGATTTTCGCAGAATCTTGACTTGCTTTGTAAAATGGCGTCACAAAATATTGCAATTTGCTGTAAATCTCCAAATACTGCGAAAAAGTGTCCTTTGTGATGCGCTTTTCGGTGTAGATTAGCGAGTCCAAAGTCCGCATTAAAAATCGCGTCAAAATGCGATAGTCTAATAGCTCATATCCGCCTGTGGGGAGTTTTAGCGCGATTTGGATGATATGATTTTCCGCCTCGAAGTGGTATTCTAAAAAGTTCTCAATCGAAATGCTTGGTTTGATTTCGCTTAAATTTTCATAATTTGTCTCTTTGCAAACTTTGGCGATTAAGTCCTCAAACACGCCAAGCTCCACGCGCTCTAACTCATCATCGGTGAGCGTTTTCCAAAAATCCGCCTCTTTTATAATGCTATCTTTGCCAAACTCTTGATAATTGCTACTTTTCACCGACAGCACGCTTAAATTATCCTCATCGCATTTGAATTCAACAAGTAGATTTATCTCGGGGATTCGCGTTTTATCGTGCCAATTTATGAGTTTGAAGTCAAATAACTTTTTGTGATTATTTATGATGATGCCCACGCCTGTGGAGTGGGAATATTGAACGATTCTGCCGTGCATTATTTTTTATCCGCGGGTTTTTTTGGGGTAGATTCTGCGGACTTTGCGGGAGATTGGGCGAATTTGGGGATAACTAATGCAAGTAAATCATCCTCATTATTTAGCGCGATGCAAACTTCATCATCGCCCTGCTTTACGATTGTCGCGGTGCTAAACTTGCCTTTATTTTTCAAAAATTCTTCCAAACTCACGCATTCCATAAAATCCCTCCAAAAAACGATAATTTTAACATAAAAAAAATTATATGCTATAATTCGCGATAATTTTTTATCAATTTTGGAAAATATGAAATGGAATTAGAAGAGCGAATAAAACTAATAAAACAAAGCATTGAAAGTCCCGAAGCACGCGAGCAAGAGACTTTCCGTCCTGCAAATAAACCCGCGAATAAAAAAATAAACGAAAATAGTCCCATAATCAAGCGACTGCGCGAGGACGAGGAACGCGCGAGATTGCGGAATTTGAGCGATGATGAGTTGATTGAGAGAGAGTTTGCAGATGAGGCGGAGGCGAAACGCGCGCATTTGGCGGACAATATCGAAAATGTGAAAGAATATATAGAGCAAAATCAAACGCCCCAAAGCAGGAATTTATCGGCAGATTCTGCGTTAGATTCTGCGAATGATTTTAGCGCAGAATCTAAAAGCGAATTTGCAGTGGAAATCAATGAAATTCCCAAGCGAGTGCCACTGCCAAAGCGAGACTTTGCGCAAGAAACTCAAATCGAAAAAACTCAAATCGCAGAGACGCAAATCGCAGAATCTAGTGCGAAATCAAATGTAGATTCTGCGAATTTCGTGCGAGATTCTGCTTTGCAAAATCGTGGCAATCCAAACCTTGAATATTCCCCCTCCACTGCGGAGGATTCGCGCAAAATGTCCCCCTCCCTTGCGGAGGATTCGCGCAAAATGTCCCCCTCCCTTGCGGAGGGGGATTTAGGGGGTGGGTTTAATTCCCCCAAAGATTCTGCGAATTTCGTAGATTCTGCGATGGAAAATGCGATGGATTCTGCGAAAATACACGATTTTGCTTCGCAATCTACGCCACTTCGCACTTTGTATTCTACGCAAAATCCCGTGCCAAAAGTCGATTTAAGCAACCTTCATATCGCAGAATCTGAACCGCAAAATTTCGCAGAATCTGTGAAAATCGCAGAATCTGCCCCAAAAAATACCGATTTTAAATTCGCCCACTCCACCGCGCCAAACGCCACTCCAAATATCATTAGCAACCTCGCGCAAAGCAATAATGAAATCATCTACACGCCAAATGCCGACTACACGCAGAATTTCGATGATGGACGGACGCACAGCATCGAGATTGTCGATAAAATCGATAATTACGACATTGAATTTCCCAAGATTAAGGCACTTTACGATGATATTTTGGGCGATAATAATATCATTGACGCCACAGAGGACATTGATGAGTTGAATGAAATCAATAACTCCCTAACACGCGCACAAAAGAAACTCGAAGAGCGACTAAAAATCGCAAAAATGCGTCAAAATTTAGGCGACATAAAATCCATCACGCCAATTAAGTCAAATGCGGATTTTGAGCGAGATTTGGCGCAAAATGTTACTGAAACGCAGAATCTAGGGCAAAATGTTGTCGAAACGCAGAATCTAGGGCAAAATGTTGTCGAAACGCAGAATCTTAATATTTCGCAGAATCTAGGGCAAAATTTTGCTGAAATAAACGCAGAATCTGCGGTAGATTCTGCGGAAAAATCCTCCCTTTACCTTGCGGAGAATACCCCACCCCAAACCCCTCCCGCAAGGGGAGGGGCTTTCTCTATGTCCCCCTCCCGTGCGGAGGGGGATTTAGGGGGTGGGTTTAATGCCCCAAAAGATTCTGCGATTTTCGTGCGAGATTCTGCGAAAATGGTGGATTCTGCGAATTTATCAAATGCAGATTCTGCGCCAAATATTGCCATTGTGAAAAATGCGAATTTCACGCAAGAAGCGACTGATTTTACCCCGCCCATCTTGCAAGATAGCGTCATCTCGCGCAATTTTGCCGAAATAAACGCAGAATCTACGCCAAAATTTATGGAAACGCAGAATCCACCGCAAAATCAAACGGATGAAGTTGAGGCAAAAGATGAGTTTGGCGATGATTTCTTTGACTTTGCGACAAACGCAGAATCTGCGGTAGATGTTAATGATTCGCAGAATCTTTCGCAAAATCAAACGCGAGATTCTGCGGATTTATCAAACGCAGATTCTGCGATAAGAGATGGATTTCAAATGCCACCGCTAGACTTACTCGCCCCGCCACTCGCGCAAAAAATCGACATTGATGATAGCGAGATTGACATAAAAGTCCAAAATCTTTTCAACAAACTGCGCGTTTTTAAGATTGAGGGCGATATTGTGCGCACTTATAGCGGTCCTGTGGTTACGACTTTTGAGTTTCGCCCCGCGCCAAATGTGAAGGTTTCGCGCATTCAAAACCTGCAAGATGACTTGTCGATGGCATTAAAGGCGACAAGCATTCGCATTCAAGCCCCGATACCGGGCAAAGATGTAGTTGGCATTGAGATTCCAAATAATAAAATTCAGACAATTTATCTGCGTGAGATATTTGAGAGCGATGAATATCGCAACGCAACCGCAAATCTCCCCATAGCACTTGGTAAAGATGTGATTGGCAATCCTGTGATTGAGGATTTGGCGAAGTTGCCACATTTGTTAATCGCTGGGACTACGGGCAGTGGGAAAAGTGTCGGCATAAATGCGATGATTTTATCGCTTCTTTATCGCCACACGCCAAAGGATTTGCGTTTCATTATGATTGACCCAAAATTCCTTGAATTTGGGCTTTACAAGGACATTCCGCATTTGCTAACGCCTATAATCACCGACCCAAAAAAGGCGATTATTGCTTTAAGCAAGGCGGTTGAAGAGATGAATCGCCGCTATGAGCTAATGGATAAGGCAAAGGTTAAGACGATTGTAGGCTACAATGAAGTTGCAGAGGCAAATGGCGAAGAAAAACTGCCCTATATTGTCATAATCATCGATGAATTTGCGGATTTGATGATAATGGGAGGGCGCGAGGCAGAGCAGTTTTTGATTTCACTAGCTGGCAAAGCCCGTGCTAGTGGGATTCACCTAATAATCGCCACTCAACGCCCAACGGTGAATGTCGTAACGGGGCTAATCAAAGGCAATTTGCCATCCAAAATCAGCTATCGCGTGGGTTCAAAGATTGATTCAAAGGTGATTTTAGATGAGACGGGCGCGGAGGCATTGCTGGGACGGGGCGATTTGCTCTTTTCAAAGACAAATAATATCGTGCGATTACACGCGCCATACAATGATGAGAGAGAAATTGAGCGCATTGTAGAGTTTTTAAAGGCGCAACAAGAAGTGCAATACGATGAATTTTTCTCATTAGAGCAAAAAGAGCCTGTTGGTGCGCCACAACCTACGCAAATAAGCAGTGAGGGCGATTACAAAGAACGCGCCAAAGAAATCATTTTGCAAAGTGGCAAAACCTCCATTAGCTACCTGCAAAGGGGGCTTGGCGTAGGATTCAACAAGGCTGCAAGTATCATCGAATCGCTAGAAAAAGATGGATTTTTGTCGCCCCCAAATAGCAAGGGCGTTAGAGAAATTATAGGCAATTAAGGCATATTTCGCTAAAATCGCAAAATTTTAAAAACGGAGTAAAAAATGGAAGAATCAAAATTTATTTGGAGTGATGGCAAATTGGTTGAGTGGGAAAAAGCCACCACGCATTTGCTTACACATAGTTTGCATTATGGAAACGCCGCATTTGAGGGCGTTAGAGCATATAGGACAGATAAGGGACTAGCGATTTTTAGGCTAGATTGCCACACAAAACGGCTTCTAGATTCTGCAAAAATCTTGCTACTAAATACGCCTTATGACTTTGAAACCACCAAAAACGCGCATATTGAAGTGCTTCGCGCAAACAAAGATTGCTTTAAGGACAATGTCTATATTCGTCCGCTCATTTACTTGGGATACGGCGTTATGGGGATTTATCATAAAAAATGCCCTGTAAATATGATGATTGCCGCGTGGAATTGGGGCGCGTATTTGGGCGAAGAGGGCATTGAAAATGGGATTCGCGTGAAAACTAGCTCCTTTGTGCGAAACTCTATCAAATCGCTGATGGGCAAAGCAAAGGCGTCCGCAAACTACCTAAACTCGCAAATGGCGAAGTTTGAGGCGGTTGAATGTGGCTTTGATGAAGCCCTAATGTTAGATGACAATGGATTCGTAGCTGAGGGCACAGGTGAGTGCGTGTTTATCGTTAGAGATGGTGAGCTAATCACCCCGCCACACGACAATTCATTAGAATCAATCACCCAAGATTCAGTAGTGCGAATCGCCAAAGATTTGGGCTACAAAGTCGTTGAGCGCAGAATCACACGCGATGAATTTTATATCGCTGATGAGGCATTTCTCACAGGGACAGCAGCGGAGATTACGCCGATTCGCGAGTTAGATTTTAGGCAAATCGGCAGTGGTAAGCGTGGCAAAATCACAAAAGACTTGCAAAACGCATTTTTTGAAGTCGCACAAGGCAAAAACGCCAAGTATGCGGACTTTTTGACTTATATTGATTAACAAAGGAGAAATTATGCCTATTGACTTAAACGAACATTTAAAGCGCAAAAACGCAAATAATAACAAGCCAAACAATAACGGCGGAGGCGACAAAAATAATGGTGGCGATAAGGATTCGCCAAACAATCCATTCAAACCGCCAAAAATCAATATGCCTGAAATGCCAAATGGCAAGACGCTTACAGGAATTATCGTGGTGGTGGTGCTTGTGTTTATCTTTATCATCGCAAAGCCATTTGTCATTGTTAGCTCGGGGCAAGTGGGGATTAAATCCACTGCGGGAAAATATGACTTTACGCCACTTCAAGCGGGACTGCATTTCTTTATCCCGTGGATTCAAAATGTCATAATTGTCGATACGCGCGTGCTGAAAATCGACTTTTCACGCACGGAGAGTGCCGCTATAAACCGCGAACAGGGCATTTTACGCAATGATGCAATAAGCGTAATGGATAGTCGCGGGCTAACGGTCTCAATCGAGCTAACCGTCCAATATCAGCTAAACGCCACCACTGCGCCACAAACGATTGCCGAGTATGGCTTATCGTGGGAGCAAAAAATCATAAACCCTGTTGTGCTTGATGTCGTGCGAAGCGTGATAGGACGCTACACAGCGGAAGAATTACCCGTAAAGCGCAATGATATCGCAAATCTAATCAGCACAAATATCGAAACCGAAATTATGAAGTTTAAAAATCAGCCCGTGCGACTTGATTCTGTGCAGTTGCGTGAAATCGTGTTGCCACAAAATATAAGAGAGCAAATCGAAAAAGTCCAAGTCGCAAGGCAGGAAGCCGAGCGCAAACGCTATGAAGTCGAGCAAGCAAAAATGGAGGCAGAAAAAGCCGTTACTTTGGCAAAAGGGGAGGCAGATGTCAATCGCACAAAGGCGCAAGGTGCGGCAGATGCCATCACGATTGAAGCACAAGCGCAAAGCAAGGCAAACCGCGCAATCGGCGCAAGTCTCACAAATCAACTGCTAAACTTGCGCCAAATCGAAACACAAGCGAAGTTTAACGAAGCACTGCGCGAAAATACAAACGCACAGATATTTTTAACACCCGGCGGTGCTGTGCCAAATATTTGGGTGGATTCTAAAAGCAAACAGCGAAGCACGGCGGCAAGTGGCGAGTAGATTCTGCGATAAAGGCGTAAAATGGGCGAATCTAGCGAAGTAGATTTTGAGCGCGAATCTAGCGCGAAAATCGAAACGATTTTAGGCAAAATCGCGTGGGATAAATCGCCACTAATCCCCACAATCGCGCAAGATTCTGCGAGTAAAGAAGTGCTAATGCTTGCATATAGCAATGCCGAATCGTTGAAATTATCGCTACAAAAAGGCATAGCACATTATTTTTCGCGCTCCAAAAATCGCCTTTGGCAAAAGGGCGAAGAGTCTGGCAATACGCAAAAAATTAGCGAAATTTACATTGATTGCGATAATGATGCGATTTTGTTTTGCGTAAATCAAAAGGGATTCGCCTGTCATACGGGCAATGTCAGCTGCTTTTTTAAAAAAGTGGATTTGGAGAATTTGGCACTTAAAGTCGCGGAATCGCAGAATATAGCGCAGAATCCCTATCATATCATCGATAATCTCTATCACGCTTTGCAAGAGCGCAAGTTTGAATCGCCTGAAAAATCCTACACTGCGAAACTTTACGCCAAAGGACAAAATGCGATTTGCAAAAAAATCATCGAAGAGAGTGGCGAAGTATGCTTTGCGATAAAGGATTTTTTGCGCGAATCAAAAAATACCCCACCCCTAACCCATCCCGCAAGGGGAGGGGAACAAGATGATTTATCATCTCAAATACTAGGCGACACCACACTTTCTGCCTCCCTTGCGGAGGGCGAAAATCAATCTCTCCCCCTCCCTTGCGGAGGGGGACAAAGGGGGTGGGTAAATTCACACGAATCTACAAGCACTTCAAAACCAAATCTCCCCCAAACTCCCGCGCAATCCGTCATTTACGAATCCGCAGATTTGATTTATCACTTGCTAGTGGGATTAAGCTATTGCGATATATCGCCAAATCGCGTGATGGACGAGCTAAAACGGCGATTTGGCACAAGCGGAATCGATGAAAAAAACAGCCGACAAAATCGCTAAAAAAGGCACTCATCGTGGGATTTGAGCTACCACAAGTAGGGTTTTGGGATTTTTTTGTAGGAATCGCACTATTTTTTGCCTTTATCGTCATTTTAATGCTTGGATTTTTGTTGCGTGGCGGGGCAAAATGGGCGATTTTTGGGCTATGCGTTTTGCTATTTTTCGCGCTACCATTTTTTAATATTCTCATTTTGGATAACTTTATCAACAAAGTTGCATTCGCCGATAGCTCGAAAAAACTCGTCTATATTGACAGCTTTTATTTGCACGGCACACTAAAAAATGTCGGTAAAACCGCGCTAAAAAAATGCCACTTCAATCTCTATGTAAAAAACAAATTCCCGCTAAACCCCGACTATAAAGTCATCGTTAGCGATTTGGACTTAAAAGTGGGCGCGGAGGCAGAGATTGAGCGCACAATCGATAATTTTAAAGATGAATCTGTAAAAGAGATAAAAATCAGGTGCTTTTAGTGAAATTTTGGCGCGAATCTAACGCAAAATGCGCAAATATAAAATCTCCCCCTCCCTTGCGGAGATTAACCACACCCCAACCCCTCCCGCAAGGGGAGGGGCTTTTTTATTCTCCCCCTCCCAAATGCGAGCGGGGGATTAAGGGGGTGGGTTGTCCGTCATTGCGAGATTTTGCGATAGATTCTGCGAATCTCTACCAAAATCGCAGAATCTGTGAAATTTTGTCATTGCGAGATTTTGCGACAGCAAAATCGTGGCAATCTATAAATTTACGATATTTAGGCGATTCAAAGGCGATATTTTGCTAGCCAAAAGCCACATTTCGCTAGGACTAATTGGCGGTGTTTGCGCCTATCCACTCGCACAAAAATGTGGCATCGCAAAAGAATTTTATCTAACCCTTTTGCTCCCACTAATCTTGCTAGGCTCACTTTTGCCAGATATTGATGAGCCAAAAAGCTTCATCGGCAGGAAGTTTCCGCTAATCTCGCGGATTTTTAGCATTAGTTTTTCGCATAGGGGATTTACGCATTTTTTGATTTTTCCGCTGATTTTTGTGGTGGTGGGCGCGGTTTTGGCGCACGAAATTATCACGCCTTGCTTTTTTGCGCTAAGTTATGGGATTTTTTTGCACCAAATAGGCGATATGATGACAATTAGTGGAATCCCACATTATTTTTTCCCCATTTCGCGCAAAAAAGCCGTGCTGTTGCCACAATTTTTGCGTTTTCGCACGGGGAGCATTGCTGAGAAAATCATCTTAATTTGTATCCTAACGCCACTAATCGCACTCTCTTCGGTTTTTGTCTTTGGCGATTCGCCTGATATTTCGCAAATCCAAAACTTGCAGAATCTAAAAGCAATAAAGCGATTTTTAAAGCATATAGGCGACTTTGCGCTTTAAAGCAAAATAATTTTAGTTTCACAAGCGCAATTTTTTGCTATAATTCGCACTTTAAAATCTCAAAAGGACACAAAATGAAAAATCCACTAACACACTCTTGGGGGGGGGCGCAAAGGTTATAAGCCAAATCCATCTTTTATAAAATCTCCGCTAAAAGTCATATTTTGCGTTTTAAGTGCCGTCGCATTTTTGGGTATCGCATTTGCATTTGTGCTAAATTTATCCACAAAGAGCGAGATTTTTAAGGCGGATTTGGTGCTAAAAAACGCCACAAAAAATGGCGAAATTTTCTCATATCATTTCATCATAAACGCGCCAAAATTCGCCCCCTTGCTTCGCTCAAAGCGCATTTCAAGTGTGGAGATTCTGCGATTTTCGTGGAGTGCGGAAATCGCAGGTAAAACGCAGAATCTCCGCACGAAAAACATTAGAATTTGGGTAGATTCTACGCAGGATTTAAAAAAACTCACGCAAAACGCAGAATCTATCGGCGTTGTCGAATATAAAATCAGCTTTAATCCGCTTATAAAAAGCATTGCGAAGTATTATGTTGCGATTTTATCGCTAATGGCATTTGCGATATTTTTTTCGCACACTTCGCAGTGCAAAGGGCAAATTCGAGATTTTCTCGCTACGCCTAATTTTAAAAATATTTTTATATTTGGATTTTTGCTATATTTTATCGCGCTATTTGCGCTACTGCGGGGCGATGTTTATTATATCGATGATTGGGGGCGCAGTCTTTGGGGAAGTGATTGGAATTATTTTTCTAGATTTATGGCGACATTTTTGGCGCAAACGCTAGGAATTGGCTCGATTTTGGATATTTCGCCTATTTATCAGCTGATTGGCATTGCGCTAATGGTGCTTTCGTCTATGATGATTTTGTATGCTTTGGATGGCGCGAAAAAATTTAGCTATTTTGGGATGATGGCATTGCTGCCACTAGGGCTTAGTCCGTATTTTTTGGAAAATATGAGCTATAAGTTTGACGCACTAAATATGTCTTTTGCGGTTTTTTGTGCGTGCTTGCCATTTATATTTAGAAAGCATACTTTGCCATTTTGCATTATTGGGGTTGCAAGTCTTTTGCTTATGCTTTGCTCATATCAGTCGGCAAATAGCGTGTATATATTATTGGCGTTATTTATCGCGTTTAATGGCGTTGTGCGGGGCGATATGAGCGTCAAAGAAGCTGTCAAATTTCTGCTTTTAAGTGCTGTGATTTTGATTACCTCTGCGGGTATTTACAAGGTTTTTGTAGTAAGAGAAGTGGATGACTATGTAAGTAGCTCTATGTTGCCATTAAAAGAATTGCATATTGGACTAATAAAAAATCTAAGCCATTATTTTCGCATATTACATAGCGATTTTATACAAGGTGCGTCAATCTTTTTTATTTTTGTGTGCATTGTTTGCGTAGCTTTTATCATCGCTATACTTGCAAATAAAAAAAGTGTGTGGTATTTTTTGGCTACTATGTTATTTTTAATCGTTTGTTTATGTTTGTCGTATGGATTATATTTGGCATTGGCAAAGCCATTATTTGTGCCACGCGCTTTTAATGGTATCGGCGCATTTGTGGCGTTGCTGCTTTTAAGCGCGTTTATATTACCCAAATCCACTGCACTAAAAAATCTCTCCAAAATCTGCATAATATTGCTTGGATATATCTGCATCGCCTTTGCAAACGCCTATGGAAACGCACTAGCCAAACAGCAAGAATGGATGGCATTTAGGGCAAATCTCGCGCTTAATGATTTGCTAAAAGTGGGATTAGATTCTAACAAAGCGATGGTTTTTATCAAAGGCAATATAGGCTATGCGCCTGTGGCAAAAAGGCTTGTAGAGCGGCACAAAGTCGCTAGTAGGATTATCCCGATACTGATGACGGAGGGATGGGGGTGGAATCAAAGCGCGTTTTGGCATTTAAAATCCCCGTATAAAATCGAATATGACATAAAAAAATGCAAAAATTTTAGCGACAAAAAAAGCCCAAAAATTCTGTTAGATAACGAATATCACACGATATCAAATGTTGATTTTTGCGTGTTTTTAACGCTTAAAACGGGTGATAAATAGTATTTTGCAATCTAAAAGCTATTAGATTCTGCGAAATTTGTGCTTTTTTTATGTGCTTTTTATGCCACAGATTCTACGATTCGCAGAATCTTGCCCTAAAAAAATACGCTAAGCACCCCTTGAATCACAAGTGCGTTGATGATATCGATGAAAAACGCCCCAACAAGCGGGACGATAATAAATGCAATGTGACTAGGTCCATAATGCGAAGTGACCGTTTGCATATTTACCATAGCCGTTGGTGTCGCGCCCAAGCCAAATCCGCAGTGTCCCGCCGCCAAAACCGCCGCATCATAGTCCCTCCCGCAGAATCTAAATGTGACAAATATCGCCCACGCAATCATCATCGCCGTTTGCAGTCCTAAAATCACAAGCATCGGCAGTGCGAGCGCGACTAGCTCCCATAGATTTATCGTCATCATCGCAAACGCCAAGAATAGCGACAAGCTCACGTTGCCAATCACCGCGACTTCTCTATCAAAAACCTGATGGATTTTTAGCGCACTTAAAATATTTCGCAACACAACCCCGCAAAATAGGCAATAAACAAAAGTCGGTAGATTTAGCCCCGCAATGTAGGACTTTTCTAATCCCTTCAAAAGTGTGCCGACAAGCAAGCAAATCGCAATCAAAGCAAGCGATTCAACAAAACTCTCCGCTGTGATTAGTCGCTCTTTTGTAGGGGCTTCAAAGCCGTGCGGGTCGTCATTATTATGCTCTTTGCCGGGCGTTTTGAGCTTGTAGTGCTTTACCAAAAATCGCGCCACAGGACCGCCGATTAGTCCGCCCATCACAAGTCCAAAAGTCGCACACGCCATCGCCACTTCTGTCGCCGCGCTAAAATTATGCGGTGCTGCCTTGAAAACATCCGCCCACGCCGCGCCCGTGCCGTGTCCGCCTGTCATCGTGATAGAGCCGCCAAGTAGCCCAATTAGCGGATTTACGCCCATTGCGGTGGCTGCGCCTATGCCTACGAGATTTTGCAAGATTAGTAATCCGCACACAAAAAAGAGAAACACGCCTAGCAACTTGCCCCCTTTTTTAAGCGAAGCAAAGTCCGCGCTTAACCCCACAGATGTGAAAAACGCAAGCATTAGCGGGTCTTTTAACGAGCTATCAAACTTCAACTCCGTCCCCAAAAATTTATACACACACAAAATTAACAACGCCGCGATAATCCCGCCCACCACAGGTTCGGGGATATTGTAGTCGCTTAATGCTTTGACTTTGCTAATGATAAATCGCCCCAAAATCAGCACGATTACCATACACACGAGCGTTGAGTAGAAATTAAATTCGATTGCATTCATCTTTTGTCCTTTTTGTTGAGATTTTGCTAGATTCGGCGCGAAATTGAGTGCTGTTCGCAGAATCTAGCGCGATTTTTGGATTTTGCCATTTATTGATATTTTAAGTCAAATATTTTTTAGCGATTAGCAGAATCTATGCGTGGATTTTGCAATAAAGTGGCAGATTCTGCGAATTTTTTGCGATTCACAGAATCTAAAATCGCACCTAAAAAATTCACCCTCCAAGTCCCTCCAAATCCAGCACTGCGCCATTTGCAGCGTTGCTAACCATCTTTGCATATCGTCTTAGCCACCTTGAATCTATCGCCTTTTGAATCGGCTTCCACGCCCTTTTTCGCGCTTCAATGATTGCAGAATCTACTAGCAAATCCACGCTCCCATTTGCCACAGATATGCGAATCTTATCGCCATCCTCCACAAGCGCGATTAGTCCGCCCTCCGCCGCTTCGGGGCTTATATGCCCGATACACGCGCCCCGTGTCGCCCCGCTAAATCGCCCATCGGTGATGAGTGCGACAGATTCGCCAAGTCCCATTCCCATAATTAGACTTGTGGGGGAGAGCATTTCTTGCATACCGGGTCCGCCCTTTGGTCCTTCATAGCGCAAGACTACGACATCCCCTGCCTTTACTTTGCCCCCTGAAATGCCCTTTATCGCTTCATCTTGCGAGTTGAAAACCACCGCTTTGCCTTCGAACTCTTTCATAGATTCTGCGATGGCGGCGACTTTTAGCACCGCGCCTTGCGTTGCCAAGTTGCCAAACATTATTTTTAATCCGCCCACCTGCGAGTAGGCATTTTCGTTGCGGTGAATTATGTTTGTATCTAAAATCTCCGCGCCCTTTATGCGCTCACCCAAACTCTCGCCTGTGATTGTAAGTGCGTGCGTGCGTAAAATATCGCCCCGCCTTGCCACTTCGCTCATCACGGCATTCACGCCACCTGCGCGATGTATATCCTCTATGTGAATCGTCTCTATCGCAGGGGCGATTTTAGCGATGTGCGCGACTTTTGAAGCGATTTCGTTAATATTTCGCAAGTCAAATTTCACCCCAGCCTCCCTTGCGATGGCAAGGATATGCAAAATCGTATTTGTGCTCCCGCCCATCGCCATATCCACGACAAATGCGTTATGGACGGCGTTTTCGTTTATAATGTTTCGAATCTTAAATGCTTCACACTTCGCAGAATCTAGCGCGATTTCGCAAATCCGCCGTGCTGCCTTGCGTAAGAGCTCTTCGCGCTCTTTTGTGAGTGCTAAAATCGTCCCATTGCCACTTAATGCGATGCCCATCGCTTCGCACAGCGTATTCATCGAGTTTGCAGTAAACATACCGCTACAACTGCCCCCGCTAGGACACGCCTTGCACTCGATTTCATAAAGTTCGGCGTCTTTGATTTTGCCACTTGCATATTCGCCAACCGCCTCAAATACGGAGTTTAGATTGATTGCTCGCCCTGAATCTAACTTGCCTGATTTCATCGGTCCGCCACTTACAAAGATTGTCGGCACATTCACACGAAGCGCGCCCATAAGCATACCGGGCACGATTTTATCGCAGTTTGGTAGGCAAATCATCGCATCAAGCGCGTGGGCATTCATCATCGTCTCAATGCTATCGGCGATTATCTCGCGACTTGGGAGCGAGTAGAGCATACCGCTATGCCCCATCGCTATGCCATCATCAACGCCGATTGTGTTAAATTCAAAGGGCACACAGCCATTTTTGCGGATTTCATCTTTTACTATTTTGCCGTATTCATTTAAGAAAAAATGCCCCGGGATTATGTCAATATAGCTATTTGCAACGCCGATAAATGGCTTCTCAAAGTCGCTTTCACTAACGCCACACGCTCTTAGCAAGGCACGATTACCCGCGCGGAGATATCCTTTTTTAATAATGTCGCTTCTCATTTTCTATCCTTTTGAAATATTTTGTGTGTGAAATTATAGTGGATTTTGCGGGTAGATTCGGCGAATTTGTGAAAAAAATCGCGATTCGCAGAATCTAAATAAATTTTCTTAATAAAATCTCCATTTTTTTTGATTTAAGTCAAATTTTTTGTTTTCAAAGTGTGCTAAAATCGCCCCGCATTTTTGCAAATTTTTTAAAAATTAGGGGGAGTTTTTGAAAAATCATAATGACAAAAGTCCCATTCTCACACTTGCGGTTATTATCGCCATTGGATTTGTCTTTGGAGCGGGGGCATTCACATTTTGGTATGCGAATGGCGCGTCATATTTTAGCGATGATTCAAGTGCGTGTAATAATTGTCACGTGATGAATGAGGTTTATAAGGATTGGAGCGTTGGTAGCCATAAAAACCACGCTTCGTGCAGTGATTGTCATATCCCTAGTGGCTTTGTTGCAAAGTGGAGTATGAAAGCCCAAAGTGGCTTTAATCACGCTTATGCCTTCACTTTGAAGGACTTGCCGACACATTTCACGCCTACCAAAAAGACAAAAGTCATAGTGCAGGATAATTGTATCCGCTGCCACGCGTCTTTGGCTAGTAATGTCGTGAATCCGACTACGGCAAAAGTCCATAATTATGACAATGCGCTTAGTTGTGTTTCGTGCCACAAGAATGTTGGGCATTTGAGAAATTTCTAAAATTAAGGGAGAATAAAGATGAAAAAATCTTACACTTTACCAGCGGTGCTGGTGATTGCGGTGATTATCGGTGTGGCGTTGGTAATGCTAGCTTCTAGCATTGGCGGGAAAAAGGCGGAGGAATTGGCGGTGGCGCAAAAAGGCGTTGTAGAGATTAGCGATGATAATCCTACATTTGACTTTTGGGGCAAAAACTATCCTGATTATTTGGATATGTATTTGATTGTCGAAAAAGAAAAGCCCAAAGATACGACATTTGGGGGAAATTTGGCGTATAGCAAGCTCATTCGCTATCCGCAGCTAACGCAACTTTGGGCGGGGTATCCATTTAGCATTGACGCAAACGAAGAGCGGGGGCACTTTTGGATTCAAGTCGATCAAATGGATACAGCGCGAAACAACAAAGACTTCTTAAACGCGCACGGATTTGCGGGATTTGGCGGACAGCCTACGGCGTGTATGAACTGCCACAGCGGATGGTCGCCTTGGCTTCTCAAAAATACCGCAAAGGGCGATTGGGTAGCGTTTAACTCGACAAAATATTGGACTATGATTAAAACTATCCCAGCGGTAAATGGCATAGCTGAAAATAGCGTTGAGCATAGCGGACCGCACGGAGGCAAGCGAATGGGCGTAACCTGCGCAGACTGCCACAATCCTAGCGATATGACTTTGCGAATCAGCCGTCAAGCGTTGATAAACTCACTTGTGCTTCGTGGCTATGAAAAAGACGCAGTGCAAGGCGTAAAAGCCGATAGAAACGAAATGAGAACGCTAGTGTGCGCACAATGCCACGTAGAGTATTATTTCAAACCCACAGGGACAAAAGTCAAAGTTATGGGCGAATCAATCGCACAAGATTCAAGCAAAAAATGGTGGAATGGCACTCAAAAAACCTACGATGAGTTTGATTCGTGGAGAGATGGCAACAAACCTACCGAAATCGAAGTCGATGGATTGGAGCTAATCTATCCTTGGAGCGCGTGGGAAAAGGGCAAACCATTTAGAATCGAAATGTTTGATACCCACTATGACAAAGCGCGAAATTTGGAAGGTGGCAAGGCGTTTAAATTCGATTGGTCACACAAAATCACCAAAGCACCTATGCTAAAAATCCAGCACCCCGAATATGAAATGTATAGCGGAAGTATCCACGCTGCAAATGGCGTATCGTGCGCGGATTGCCATATGCCTTACATTCGCAAAGGCGCAAAAAAGGTTACACAGCACAACATAACTTCGCCTTTGTTTGATGTAAATAGCGCGTGTAAAACTTGCCACAATCAAAGCGAGGAATACCTAAAAGCGCAGATTAGCGACATTCAAAAATCTGTGGCGTTTGACTTGCGAAGTGCGGAATATGCGACAGTTAGCCTAATTTGGGATATTAAGAAAATCCGCGATGAGTTAGGCAAACAAGGCAAAAACGATGAGCAAATCAATGCGATTTTGAAAGATGTGCTTGAATTGCATAGAAGAGGACAAATGAGAGGCGACTTCGTGGGTGCGGAAAACTCAACAGGTTTCCACAATCCACGCGAAGCTAGTAGAATGCTACTTCAAGCAGTCGAAATGGCGCGTCAAGGGCAAACAGAGCTTGCGCTCATCGCAAAACAATACAATATCGCTTACAAACCAAGCGAGGCGACTTTTGAAGAGATTCAAAAGCTAAATCCGGGCGATATTCGCTATAAAGTCGATGTCAATGGCAAAAAAGCGGGAACTCGCTACTATGAGCACGCCGAAATCAACGGCAATCCACCAAAAAGCGCATTAGAGTTTGATAAAAACAATAAACCATACAATTATCAAAAGATTGATGGAAAGATTGTAAAATAGGTGCTAATCGCAGAATCTAGCGGAGATTCTGCGATTTTATTTTGTCATTTTGAGCGTAGCGCGAAGTGCGAAGCGGAATCTCTATTTAGATTCTGCGAAAATTTTGGGGATTCTGCGAAAATCTTAAATTGTCATATTGAGACTTTGAAAAAGTCGAAATATCTCAAAAATTAAAAGAGATTCTGCGAGTTTAAGGCGAGATTCTGCGAAATTATCACAAAAAAACGCAGAATCTAAAATTGCAGAATCTAGCGCAAAATCCGTCATTGCGAGGCGATTTATCGCCGAAGCAATCCACACCTTGTGTTATTTCGAGATTCTGCAAAAATGCTTCATTTTCCGTCATTGCGAGATTTTGCATAGCAAAATCGTGGCAATCCATAGAATTAAATAAAGAAACTTTGGCTTTGCCTTGTTTTACAAGTGAAACGAAGCAGTAATCTAAAACATTGTCATTTTGAGTGAGTGAAATGAGCGAAAAATCTCTTTTTAGATTCTGCGAAATTTACTTGAAACGCAGAATCTACGCCCTTTTTTCGTCATTGCGAGATTTTGCGTAGCAAAATCGTGGCAATCCATTAGGGAGAATCTGCGTTTTAGGCGAATTACTTACTTGCAATAAATCTGCATTGATTTGCTTTTGGGCTATCGATTCGTGATTTTTATTAGATTCTGCGATTCTGCGAATCTACCGCCAAACCTCACTTTAAAATCCCTTATTTTTTCGCAAAAGGGCTGCACCCCCCCTCCCCGACTTCATTTAAATTGTGTTCCCAAAAAGCAGCCGCTTTTCGCTTTTAGGGGGAGAGCCTCGCTTTTCCGCTTCTAGCAAAAAAATCGGCGGTTGCACTACTGCAACCTTCAATCCGATTTTTTGCACCACGAAGCGGGCGAGTTTTGGGTGCTTCGCACGGATTATTTTTATCATTTTTGCTATCGCAAAAATTTTGGATTGCCACGATTTGCTTCGCAAATCTCGCAATGACGAAGTGGTGGCAGATTCTGCGATTTAGATTGTCGCAAATTGCTTCACAATTATTACAAGCTAGATTCTGCGAATCGCAGAATCTCGCATAAAATTGCAGAATCTATATTAAAATCGCAGAATCTAAAAAATTTTAAACAATTCAAATGATTACCCAAAACAAGCGATAGTGCAGTTTATCTAAAACACAAATTACCAAAACGCAAAGCCTAAAATAGCGGTTCTGACATAACTTTCGGGGCTTCCAATCCCATCAACTTCAACACGCTCGGTGCGACATTGTTTAGTCCGCCATCTTTCACGCGCGAAACGCTTTTATCCACCACAAAGCACCACACGAATCCCACCGTGTGATTTGTGAGAATTTTGCCATTTTCATCTTTCATTTTTTCGCAATTCCCGTGGTCGCTTGTGATAATCACCGCGTAATCCTCGCACTTTGCGCACTCCAAAATCCGCCCTAGCTCTCTATCCACCGCCTCCACAGCCTTTATACACGCTTCATAATTGCCCGTATGCCCCACCATATCGCCATTTGCAAAATTTACCACGATAAAATCGCTCTTATTTTTCATAGCATTTAGCACCGCATCGCACACCGCCTCCGCGCTCATCTCTGGCTGTAAATCATAGGTTTTGACTTTTGGCGATGGGATTAGCACGCGATTTTCGCCACGCAACGCTTCCTCGCGCCCACCATTGAAAAAGAAAGTTACGTGGGCGTATTTCTCCGTCTCTGCGATGTGGGATTGCGTGAGATTATTTTCACTAATGATTTGCGCCAAAGTTTCATTCACATTTTCTTTTGGGAATAGCACAGGATAGGGGAATTTCGCGTCATACTCGCACATACAAAGGATTTTTATGTCCTTTTTTGTCCGCTCAAACTCGCTAAAATTAGATTCACCCATTGCGCGGATAATCTCCCTCGCTCTGTCGCTACGAAAATTTGTAAAGATAAAGCCCTCGCCGTCCTTAATCCCGCTAAACTCGCCAAAACTAGCGGGGTTTATAAATTCGTCCGTTATGTTTTGTTTGAATTGCGAATCGATATATTGCAACGGCGTTAGATTCGCGCCATTTGCGCCATTTGCGATAGTGTCATAAGCCACTTTTACACGCTCCCAGCGATTATCCCTATCCATTGCGTAGAATCGCCCACAGATTGTGGCAAGTTTCACGCTTTTAGATTCGGCACTCAAAATCTGCTCTATAAATTTTGGGGCAGAGAGTGGCGGAATGTCGCGCCCATCGGTGATTGCGTGAATCCATACTTTTTTGCCCATCGCTTCTAAGATTCGCGCTAGTCCTAGCAAATGCGAAATATGCGAATGCACCCCGCCATCACTTGCTAATCCGCACAAATGCACCACGCTCAAATCTTTGACAAAGTCTAATAATGTCGCATTTTGCGCTAATTCGCCTAAATCTAATGCGCGTGTGATTTTTACCAAATCCTGATACAGCACCCGCCCCGCGCCCATACACATATGCCCCACTTCGCTATTGCCCATTTGTCCCTGTGGTAGCCCGATTTCCTCGCCAAAAGAGCACAGCATAGAATACGGCGCATTTTTAAAAAGCCAATCATAAGTGGGCTTTTTTGCGTTTGCAAAGGCGTTCCACTCGGGTGATTCGTTATATCCTATGCCGTCTGTGATTACTAAAACTACTTTTTTTTGCATTTTTAATCCTTAAAATTTTAGTTATAATTATGCTCTAAATTTTATTGCAAATCACTTTAAGGGTCACAATGCTTTATCAACTCTACGCCGTTTTTGGCATAAATATTTTTCAATATCTCTCATTTCGCGCCGGGATTGCCTTTATCGTGGCGTTTTTGCTGTGTGTTATTTTGTATCCAAAGTTTATTGCGTGGGCGAAGTTAAAGTGCGCTTCTCAGCCCATCTCAAACGCACTGCCGATTCATCAAATCAAGGCAAACACCCCCACGATGGGCGGTGTGGTATTTGTCGGCGTGAGTATTTTTGTAACTTTGCTTTGTGCTGATTTTGTGAATGTTTATGTCGCGCTTGGCATTTTCACAATGGGACTTTTTTGCGTAGTCGGTATGAAAGATGACTACACCAAAATCACTCAAAAAAGCAACGCAGGATTAACCTCACGCGCGAAGTTTTTCGCACTTTTGCTTTTGTCACTAGCTCTTGCGCTAATTTTATTTTTGGCAAATCACAATACGCATTTATATGTGCCATTTCTCAAAAATCCAATCTTTGATATGGGCTATTTTGCGATAGTTTTTTGGGCTGTGGTGCTTGTAAGCACGAGTAACGCGGTAAATATCACAGATGGATTGGACGGACTTGCCACTATGCCTAGCATTTTTGCCATTACGACTTTGAGTATTTTCGTGTGGCTAGCGGGAAATGCCGTTTTTAGCTCGTATTTATTTTTGCCAAAAATCATCGGCGCAGGGGAGCTTTTCATCGTCTCATCGGCACTTTTGGGCGCACTCTTTGGCTTTTTATGGTATAACTGCTACCCTGCGCAGGTGTTTATGGGCGATAGCGGGAGCTTGGCAATCGGCGGATTTATCGCATATATGGGGATTGTGACGAATAATGAGATTTTGCTAATTTTGATTTGCTTTATTTTTGTAGTGGAGACGCTAAGCGTGATTTTGCAAGTGGGGAGCTACAAAGTGCGTAAAAAGCGCATTTTTCTAATGTCGCCAATCCATCATCACTTTGAAGTCAAGGGGTGGAGTGAGAATAAAATCATCATTCGCTTTTGGATAATCGCGTTATTAAGCAATCTACTCGCGCTTTTGAGTTTGAAAATCCGCTAGATTTGGAGATTTTCGTGGATAAGATTTTGGCTTTTTATAGGGATTTTAGGCGTGTGAATCTTTTGGGACACGGCAAAATAATGCGTTCTTTAAGCAGATTTTTGGCGCAAAGGGGCGTCCTTTGCGATATTTATGATGATAAATTTGAGAAAATTTCGCACGATGAATTTGGCAATCGACTTTTGCCAAGCGGTGAGATTGCAAATCTATCGCAAAATGGGCGTGAATCTACGCTATCAATCATCTCTCCCGGTATCCCGCCACATAATATTCTAGCTCAAAACGCCCCAAATCTCATCAGCGAATACGATTTTTTCGCGCCCATAATGCCAAAAAGCGTGTGGATTAGCGGGACAAATGGCAAAACCACCACTACGCAAATGTGCGCTTTGCTTTTGCGTGAATTTGGGGCGCAAAGCGGGGGCAATATCGGCACTCCGCTATGCGAAATGGACTGCAACGCTACGCTTTGGGTGCTAGAAACTAGCTCATTTATGCTCCACTATACAAATCTCGCAAAGCCCGATATTTACGCGCTTTTGCCTATCGCGCCTGACCATATTTCGTGGCACGGGGACTTTGAATCTTATGTCGCCTCCAAGCTAAAACCGCTAACGATGATGAATGCGGATTCAAGCGCGATTATCCCACAAATTTATGCAGATTCTGCGTTTGTGCGGGATTTTAAGGGCAAACTTTATCTTTATAAAGATTCGCAGAATCTAGCGGAGATTTTTAACATAAAATCGCAGAATCTACGCTTTAAAGGCGCGTTTTTGCTAGATTCTGCGATGGCACTTGCGATTTCATCGCTACTCACGGGCAAAATCGACTATGATTTGATGAATAGTTTTAAGATTGACACGCATAAAGTGGAGGAATTTTTGGACGCAAAAGGGCGCGTTTTTGTCGATGACAGCAAGGCTACGAATATTTCGGCGGTGGAGGAAGCGTTGAAAATCTACGCTGATAAATTTATATTTTTGATTTTGGGAGGCGACAATAAGGGCGTTTCTCTTGCGCCGTTAGCGAAAACTTTGCAACGATACCGCACCAAAGTCTTTGCAATCGGGAAAAGTGAAAATCATATCAAAGAAATTTGCGATGAATCGCACCTAAAATGCGAGGTTTGTGGCGATTTGCAAAATGCCGTTGCAAAAATCAAGCGCGAATTTAACGACACGCAAAATCAAATCTGCCTTTTAAGCCCAGCGTGTGCGAGTTTAGACCAATTCAAATCCTACGCCGAACGAGGCGAAAAATTTAAAGAATTTGCATTGGAATAAAATTTCTATATAATTTTATAAAAATTTAAGGGGACAAAATGAAGCAATTAAAGCAAGAGATTCTGCAAAAAGTCGCAGAATATTACCATTTGGCGCACAAAAACGATGGTAAATTTATCGCTGGAAATCGCATAAATTACGCTGGGAGAGTGTTTGACGAAAAAGAAATGGTGAATTTGGTAGATTCTGCATTAGACTTTTGGCTTACGGCAAGTAGGTATGCGCGAGAGTTTGAGATGGCACTCGCAAAATATTTAGGAGTGAATTTCGCCTTGCTTGTGAATTCTGGTTCAAGTGCGAATTTGCTGGCATTCTCCACGCTAACCTCGCCTTTGCTAAAAGATAGGGCGATAAAAAGAGGCGATGAGGTTATATCGCTGGCGGCGGGATTTCCCACGACAATTGCGCCGATTGTGCAGTTTGGTGCTGTGCCTGTGTTTTTGGATGTGGAGTTAGAGAGTGGGAATATTTGCGTGGATGCGCTAGATTCTGCGCTGTCATCTAAAACAAAGGCGATTTTTATCGCACACACTTTGGGAAATCCTTTTAATTTAAAAGCGATTAAAGATTTTTGCGATAAGCATAATCTTTGGTTGATTGAGGATAATTGCGATGCGCTGGGTGCGAAGTTTGATGGGAAAATGACTGGAAGTTTTGGCGATATTGGCACTTCTAGTTTTTATCCTGCACATCATATTACAATGGGCGAGGGCGGGGCAGTTTATACAAATAATCCCTTGCTTAAAAAAATCGCCCTAAGCATTAGAGATTGGGGGCGAGACTGCTGGTGTGAGGGTGGCAAAGATAATACTTGCGGTGCGAGATTTTCGCAGATGCAAGGCAAACTGCCATTTGGATACGACCATAAATATATTTATTCGCATTTTGGTTACAACTTAAAGGCGACTGAAATGCAAGCGGCAATCGGTGTAGCGCAACTTCAAAAGTTGGATTTATTTGTCGCAAAGAGAAGGGAAAATCACGCATACCTATCGCAGAATCTACAATCTCTAAGCGAAATTTTCCACTTGCCAAAAGTAGAGCAGAGTGCCACTCCAAGTTGGTTTGGATTTATGCTGACTTTGAGGGATGGTGCGAAGTTTTCTCGTAATGAAATTACGGAATTTTTAGAGAGCAGAAATATCCAAACGCGCAATCTTTTTGGCGGAAATATGCTACTTCATCCTGCGTTTGATGCGCTAAAAGAAGGGGTGGATTACCGCGTTATTGGCGATTTGAAAAATACAAATAAAATCAGCAAGGATAGTTTTTGGATAGGCGTTTATCCCGCGCTTGGCAAAGATGAGTTAGATTTTATCATCCAAAGCATTTTTGATTTTATCGCAAATAGGGGGGGGCAGAATATAATTTCGTCCAAATAATCTTCATCCCTTCCAAAAATCGCAGAATCTACGCTAGATTCTGCGAAAATCTCCACTTCGCAGAATCTAAAATAAATCCACAAAATGTAGATTCTGCGTTTCAAAAGGCGGCGTAAGATGATAAAGTCGCTTATAAATAAACTTACAAACAAACTCGCTTTTGAGAGGTTTAAAAAAGAGTTCCGTTCGCAAAATACGCATAATTTTACTTTCCCTGCTTCTATTTTCAATCTCAAAAATGTCGCAATTGGAAATGCGACTTATGGCGCGATAAATGTGCTAGATTACGGCAATGATAAAGCAAAAGTGCGGATTGGGAGTTTTTGCTCGATTGCAAGTGGGGTGAAATTCCTATCGGGGGGGGGCATTATATGAATAATTTTTCAACATACCCATTTTACGCATATTTTAGCGATAAAGACGAGCAAAATACCGCAAAAGGCGAGATTATCATCGGCGATGATGTTTGGATTGGAATAGATGCTTTGATTTGCTCTGGGGCGAAAGTGCCAAAGGGTTGCATTGTGGGGGCGAGAAGCGTGGTGCGTGGGAGTTTTGAACCATATAGCATTATTATTGGCAATCCTGCAAAGTGCGTTAAAAAGCGATTTTCAAATGAAATAATTGAGATTTTGCAAAAAATAGATTTTGAAAATTTAGATGAAAAAATCATCCATAAATTGATGGATAAGTTTTATCTCCCGCTAGATTCTGCGCTCGCAAATGAGTTTAGCGCGCAAATAGGGGGCGCAAAATGAAGTGCAAAAATTGTGGCGAAAAGTTAGCATTAGAGATTTTGGACTTAGGATTTTCCCCGCCGTCAAATTCGTTTTTAAACCCGCGAGAAACGCAAGAGATGTTTTATCGCTTAAATGTATTTTTGTGCGAAAAGTGCCTTTTGGTGCAGGTCCCAGAGTATAAAAATGCAAAAGAGATTTTTTCAAAAAACTATGTTTATTTTAGTTCGTATTCGAAATTATGGGTGGCGCACGCTAAAAATTACGCAGAGATGATTGTAAAAAAATTGCATTTGGGGGCGCACTCGCAAGTGATTGAGATTGCGGCAAATGATGGATATTTATTGCAATTTTTTAATGCGCTAAATATTCCAAATATCGGCGTTGAACCAACTTTGGGGACGGCAAATGCGGCACGAAAAAAGGGCATAGAAATTATTTGTGATTTTTTTAGCGCGAAGTTAGCGGAGGATTTGCCAAAGGCGGATTTGATTATTGGGAATAATGTCATCGCTCACATTCCGCAAATTCGCGATTTTGTGCGAGGGGTTAAAATCGCGCTAAAAGATGGTGGCGTGGCAAATTTTGAATTTCCGCATATTCTAAATCTTATCAAATACAATCAATTTGACACCATTTATCACGAGCATTTTTATTATTATAGTTTGCATTCGATTATGGATTTGTTCGCGAGGGAGGGACTTTATATTTATGATGTGGATGAGATAAACACGCACGGCGGGAGTTTGCGCATTTATGCCTCAAAGCAAAATATAGCGCAAAGCAAAAATATCAAAAAAGTCCTTTTGGATGAGAAAAAAGCGCATTTAGATTCTGCACTTGGGTATCAAAATCTGCAAAAAAATGCCAATAAAATAAAGTTTGATTTTTTATCTCTTTTGCTTAAAATAAAGTCTCAAAACAAACGCATAGCGGGATTTGGCGCGACAGCAAAGGGCAATACTTTGCTAAATTTTTGCGGGATAAAAGATGATTTGATTTCTTTTGTGGTGGATTCTAATCCGCACAAGCAAAATCTTTTGCTGCCCGGCTCGCATATAAAAGTTTTGGATAAATCCGCGCTGAAAAAAATGCGCCCTGATTTTATTTGGATTGGCGCGTGGAATATTAAGGATGAAATTATTAGCGAGGTAAATGCGCTTTTCGCAGAATCTAGCGTAGATTCTGCGAAGGGGGGGGGCAAAATGCAAATTTATAATCGCCACCCCAAAGGTTTTAATTATTTAAATTTTGCACTCTTAGCGCAGAATCTGGCGAATTTTACGAGAGATTCTGCGAATGATTGCATTTTTGGCGTAGAATCTTTGCGAGATTCTGCGATTATTGGTATTTTTGATGCAGAATCTGCGCTAGATTTTGCGAATGATTGTATTTTTGATGCAGAATCTGCGCTAGATTCTGCGAAGGTGGCGTAAAATGAGTCGCTTTGAATTTACGCCAACACCGCTAAAAGACTGCTTTGTAATCACGCCAAAACCGATAAAAGATGAAAGGGGATATTTCGAGCGATATTTTTGCGCGAATGATTTTAGGGAGATTGGATTTGATAAAAATATTTTACAGATAAATCACTCGCAAACCACGCAAAAAGGCATAATTCGCGGTCTGCATTTCCAAACTCCGCCATTTTGCGAGATAAAAATCGTCCGCTGTTTGAAGGGGGCGATTTATGATGTTGCGCTTGATTTACGGCAAAATTCGCCGACATTTTTGCAATATTTTGGCGTGATTTTAAGTGCGGAAAATGCGAAATATTTATATATCCCAGATGGGTTTGCGCACGGATTTCAGGCGATGAGCGATGATGTTGAGATTTTGTATTTATGCAGTGAGTTTTTTGAAAAGCAAGCAGATAGCGTGATAAATCCGCTAGACCCAAAAATCGCCATCGATTGGAAGTTGCCCCCGCAGAATCTATCGCAAAAGGACGCAAATGCGCCATTTTTGGGCGATGATTTTATGGGGTTGATAGTTTAGGGTGTAGGATTGAGATTCTGCGAATTTTGCCACGCAATTATTTGATTTTGCGCTAGATTCTGCGAATTTATATTAGATTCTGCGATTTTACAAACTTTCGCAGAATCTGCCCTAAAATTATCCAAATCGCAGAATCTCTCGCATAGATTTTATTTCAAAGATTTGCCAAACACTTCCCACCCCAAATATTCTGGGCAATCTAATTCATTTTCGATTTCTAGCAACCTATTATACTTTGCGATTCGCTCACTTCTAGCGGTGCTTCCTGTCTTTATCTCGCCTGTATTTAGCGCGACAGCGAAATCCGCGATAAAGCTATCCTCGCTCTCTCCGCTTCTATGGCTCATAATGCAGTTATATTTATTGCGTTTGGCAAGGCGGACGGTGCTCATCGTTTGGCTAATTGAGCCGATTTGGTTTGGCTTTACAAGCACGGCATTTGCGATATTTTTGGTGATTCCATCGCGCAAGATTTTTTCATTTGTTACAAACAAATCATCGCCCACAAGCTGAATCTTGCCCCCAAGTTTGTCGCTCAAAATCCGCCAACCTTCCCAATCATCCTCGCTTAACCCATCTTCGATAGATACGATAGGATATTTTGCGCATAGATTTTCGTAATATGCCACTAGCTCGGCACTTGTAAGGGTTCGATTTTCCGCGCCTAAGCGATAGTTGAATTTATCATCGACAAACTCGCTACTTGCAATATCTAGCGCGATTGCAAAATGCTCTCCATCCTTGTATCCCGCGCCTTTGATTGCTTTTAAGATTAGCTCGATGGGCTCTTCGTTGTTTTTAAGATTTGGTGCGAATCCCCCTTCATCGCCGATACTTGTGATATGTCCGTTTGATTTTAGGATATTTTTTAGCTCACCATACACTTCGCTACTCGCACGGAGCGCGTCTCTAAACGATTCAAAGCCAAGTGGCATAATCATATATTCTTGAAAATCCACATTGTTATCCGCGTGGCTACCGCCATTTATGATATTTAGCATAGGCGCAGGGAGAATGTTTGCGTTAATCCCGCCAATGTAGCGATATAACGGGATTTGAAGCGTGGCTGCCGCTGCCTTTGCCATCGCCATAGAAGTGCCTAAAATCGCATTTGCGCCCAATTTGCTGTAATTTTCCGTGCCATCAATTTCACGCATTAGCTTATCAATGTCGCCTTGATTAAAGGGCGAAGTGCCGATAAGTGCCTCTGCGATTTTGGTATTGACATTTTCACAAGCCTTTAAAACGCCCTTGCCCTTAAATCTCGCTTTGTCGCCGTCTCGCAACTCCAAAGCCTCTCTTTTGCCAGTAGATGCGCCACTAGGCACAATCGCACTGCACGAAGTATCATCGCTTAGCGTAACGCTCACGCGAATCGTGGGATTGCCCCTGCTGTCTAACACCTCATCTGCGAAAATATCATCAATGTAAGTCATTTTGTGTCCTTTGTTGTGTAATTTTTTTAGATTCTGCGATTCGCAGAATCTGCACTATTTTTCGCTCGAATCGTCCGCATTTTCATCGACAAACTCGATGATTTCATCATTTGCGCCAATTTGCTCTTTGATTTTTGCTTCGATTTCATCTGCGATTTTGGGATTTTCTTTTAAGAAAATCTTTGAATTTTCCTTGCCTTGCGCAAGTTTTTTGTCTTGATAGCTAAACCACGCGCCAGATTTATCGATAATGTCTAATTTCACGCCATAATCGATTATTTCCCCAAGCCGTGAGATTCCCTCGCCAAACATTATATCAAACTCCGCTTCTCTAAATGGCGGTGCGACTTTGTTTTTTACGACTTTTGCGCGGACGCGATTGCCGATGGCTTGTTCGTTTTGTTTAAGACTAGCGATTCGGCGCACATCGATTCGCACACTTGAATAAAACTTCAAAGCGTTCCCGCCTGTCGTGGTTTCTGGGCTTCCATAGCCTATCGTGCCTATTTTCATACGAATCTGATTGATAAAAATCACCGTGGTATTCATCTTGTGTAAAGTGCCTGTGATTTTGCGCAGTGCTTGGCTCATAAGCCGCGCTTGAAGTCCTACATGTGCATCGCCCATATTGCCATCAATCTCTGCTTTTGGCGTGAGTGCGGCAACCGAATCCACTACGATTAAGTCAATCCCGCCACTGCGCGTAAGCGTCTCTAAAATCTCTAATGCTTGTTCGCCGTAATCGGGCTGTGATACATAGAGATTTTCCACATCTACGCCCATTTTTTTAGCATAATACACATCTAGCGCGTGTTCTGCGTCTATGAAAGCGCAGATTCCACCCTGCCTTTGGCATTCTGCGGTGATTTGCAAACTCAAAGTTGTTTTTCCGCTTGATTCAGGACCATAGATTTCTACGATGCGTCCGCGCGGGATTCCGCCGATGCCAAGTGCCAAGTCAAGCCCCAAAGAGCCTGTTGAAATGCTGTCGATTTTTTCTGTTTGTTTGTCGCCTAATCTTATCAAAGCTCCCTTGCCAAAGGCTTTATCGACTTGTTTTAGCGCAAGTTCGATGGCTTTTTGCTTTTCTTTGTCAATTTTTACTTCTTTGTCCATAATTTCACTCCGTTTTTTAAAAAATATTTTGGGATTCTATGCAAATTTTGGTTAAAATTTAATAATTTTTTATAGTTTTTTTGGAGATTTTATGAGTAAAATTATGGTGGCGCATTCGCCCGATGCTGATGATATTTTTATGTATTACGCGTTATTTTACGGGTGGGTGGGGAGCAAAAATATTAGATTCGATAATGTCGCCCTTGATATTGAGAGCCTAAATAAGGGCGCATTAGAGTGCAAATATCCCATAAGCGCGATTTCTTTTGGCGCATATCCCTTTATAAAGGACAATTACGCGCTTTTAAATACCGCGATGAGCTTTGGCAATGGCTATGGACCAAAAATTGTCAAACGCAAGGGCGCGAAGTTGAAGCGCAATTTCAAAGTCGCATTAAGTGGCGCATACACGACAAATGCGATGATTTTCAAAATGCGCTACAAAGATGCAAAAATCATCTATAAAAATTTTTTAGACATTGAAAATGCCGTGATTTGTGGCGAAGTCGATGCGGGAGTGCTAATCCACGAATCGATTTTGAATTTTAGCGAAACGCTTGAAGTGGAGGCGCATTTGTGGGATATATGGGTGGAAATGGCTCGTGAATCTCTGCCTTTGCCTTTGGGCGGAATGGCGATTTTGCGCTCAATACCACTGCTACGCGCGATTGAATGTCAAAGATTGTTAGGGGACGCTGTGCGTGTGGCGGTGAATAATAAGCGCGTTTTATCGGCAATGTTGCGGGACAAAGTGCGCGTGAGCGAATCCGAGCTAAACACATATCTAAATATGTATGCAAATGGCGAATCAATCGCAATGAGCGAAGTGCAAATGAATGCGTTGGATAAACTTTTCGCGCTTGGCTTTGAAGCGGGGATTTATAAAGATTTGATTTGCACGGAGGATTATTTAATCCCCGTAGAATACGAAAAACTACGATTTGGGTGAAAATTTTAAAGATTTTGCGCTAGATTCTGCGTTTTTAGCGAGAATCGCAAAATCTACTTTACCTTGCTAAAATCAATCTTAAAAAGTCCCTTTTCAAACACCGCGATGTGGAACTCCGCCTCAAAGATTTTGAGATTATACAAAAATCCCTCCACCGCGACTTCCCGCTTTTTCAAATCGCTTTGGGCGGACTTTGCTTTGAAAGTGATTTCATTGCCAAACTCAAATGGCGAGAGAAACTTCGTGCTACTATAAATTATCACACTATTTGCCTCATTTACCGCTGCCATCGCGCAAAATGACGCCGCGTTAAATAAAAATCCATTGTGGATTAGCATATTTTCATCGCAAATCATATCTTTGCTCGGAGAAAACTTCACAACCGCGCTATTTGGCGTCATCTCGACAATCTCGCCACACAAATGCGTCGCTAACTTTTTGCACACTTTTAGCGTGCTAATCTCATCTAAAATCTCGCTTTCGCTCATTTTGCCCCCTTAAATTTTTGCCTTGAAATACGCACGAATGGGCGCATTATACCCTTCAATCGTTTTATTTTTGTCATCTTTATCTAAAAAGTCCTCCAAACTCTCCCCCCCGCTCCACGCCGTTTTCCTTTGCTCGATACTCGTAGTCTTTCGCACTTCAAGCAACTCAATCTCCCTAAATCCCGCACGGCGCATCCAATTTTGAAACGCGCCAATGCTTGGGATGAAATACACATTTTTCATTTTAGCATAACTTAATGGAGATAGCACGAGTTCGCCACTCCCTTCGATTATCAGCGTATCGACAAAGATTTCGCCGCCTTTATTTAGGGCGTTTTTCAAAATGCGAAGGCAATCAAGCGGATTTGTGCGATGATAAAGCACCCCAAGACACAAAATGCAATCAAATTTGCAATCATACTCCGCCAAATCCTCCACCCCAAGCATTTCAAAGCAAATTTCGCTTTTTACAAACGCATTTATCAAATCAAACTGCATTTTGCAAAAGGCACTCGGTTCAAAACCCACGATTTTCGCGGGGCGCAGGGGCAAAAGGCGAAATGCGTAATATCCATTATTGCACCCGATATCCGCGACTGCCTTGCCTGTGATATTTAGATGATTTTTGATGATATTAAACTTTATCGCGCTGTTCCACTCGCTTTGGATTTCCACGCCACACACTTCAAATGGTCCCTTGCGCCAAGGTTTTAAGTCCTTTAATAACGCTAATAATTCCGCAGAATCTACCGCGCAATCTCGTAAATTCGCAGAATCTACGCGAATGATGTCATCGATTTGGACGCGAGATTCTGCGAATTTCGTTTCATTTGCAGAATCTGCGAGATTTTTATCATTTTTGCTATCGCAAAAATTGTGGATTGCCACGCTCACTTTGCTCGCTCGCAATGACGGCGTGGGGGCAGATTCTGCGATTTTTGTTTCATTCGCAGAATCTAAATTTTGGTTTTGTGGATTCGCAGAATCTAATGCGCTGTTTTCTGTCATTGCGAGATTCTGCGTAGCAGAATCGTGGCAATCCATTTTGTCATTCTGAGCGAAGCACGAAGTGCGAAGCGAAGAATCTCTATTAGTTTGAGATATTTCGCTTCGCTCAATATGACAATTTAAACCAGATTCTGCGTTTTTCGTTTGAATCGCAGAATCTGCGTTATTTTCCGTCATTGCGAGATTCTGCGTAGCAGAATCGTGGCAATCCATATTTATTTGTTTTGCAGAATCTGCGATATTGTCGTCATTTTTAACATTTGATTCGCTTGTTTTTTTTCGCAAAAAGGGCTGCACCCCGCTCCCGCTCCCCCCGACTTCATTTAAATTGTGTTCCCAAAAAGCAGCCGCTTTTTCGCTTTTAGGGGAGTGCCCAGCTTTCGCTTCTAGCAAAAAATCAGCGTACGCACTACTGCAACCTTCAATCCGATTTTTTGCACCACGAAGCGGGCGAGTTTCGGGTGCTTCGCACGATTGATTTAATTGTGGATTGCCACGATTCTGCTTCGCAGAATCTCGCAATGACGAAGCGGGGGCAGATTCTGCATTTTCTTCCCCCTCCCTTGCGGAGGGGGTTAGGGGGTGGGTAATTTTCACATTAGATTTTGTGGATTGCTTCGGCGAATCTTGCGATTCGCCTCGCAATGACGAATCAATTTGAGACTCTGCGATTATTTTAGAATTATACCCACCCCCTTTATCCCCCTCCGCAAGGGAGGGGGACTTCAAAGTGGATTCTGCGATTTTCTCGCGCAAAGCGGAGATTCTGCGAATTAGCGGTGCGATATTTTTCGCATTTAATCTCTGCGCGATGCGTTTAGCGCGATTTTGGATAAACAAAAATGCTCTCTTTCACAACGCTAATATTCTCATCATCCACGCTGTATGCCATAATTTTGATAGGAATTATCGTGTCTTTTTTATCGCTTTTTGATAGATTTTTCTCCGTCATCAAAAACACGCGCCGTTTGGTGCTTTGGTGTGCGTCAATTTTGAAAGGTTCAAGAGGTTGCTTTATTTTGATATTTTCATCGCCAAGCACTTTGAAATAATAGGTGTGCGCGCGGTTTGAGGTGTTTTGAAAAAGCATTGTGTAGTGATTTTCCACCGCGCCATTTTCTAAAATCTTATAAGATTGCGCGGTGCGATTGATATTTAAAAGCATTGTGGATTTCCCCGCGCCAAGAGTTATTGCGATGATTATCGCCACACAAAGCACGGCGATATATCCTAGCGTTTTCCCGCGAAAATAGCGCACTTTTAGATTCTGCGCCAAAGAATTCGTGCTATTCCAAGAAATTAGCGATTTTTTCTTAAACTTATCCATTATGCTACTGCACGCATCGGCGCACTCCAAGCAGTTTATACACTCTAATTGCAAACCTTTGCGAATGTCAATGTGAGTGGGGCAGACGCGCACGCATTTATCGCACGCCACGCATTCTCCGCTAATCTCTGCTTTTTTAAGCAATGCGCCATCTTTATACACGCTCCCGCCCCGCGTGGAATCATAAATAATCGTTTTTGTATCATTATCATAAAGAACGCTTTGCACACGGCAATACGGGCACATATAAATGCAGAAATTCTCCGCCACAAAGATGATTTCGATTGTCAAAAATATCGTAATGCAAAATAAAAATCCCACCAAAACCAAATGATTTTGATAATCCGCCAAATACGCAAAAAAGTCGCTAGGTGGGACAAAATACCACAAAAAGTTTGACGCCGCAATAAAAGACAAAATAAACCAAATGAAAATCGCCCCCGCCTTTTTTGCCTTCGCGCTAAAAGTGCTTAAATCCGCCTTTTGCTGTTTGTTTTGCGTGCTTTTTAGCAACTTAAATAATTTCGTCTCAATCAAATCCCTATAAATCACGCGAAAAATCGTATGCGGACACGCCCACCCGCACCACGCGCGCCCAAGCATCGTGGTAAGCAAAAAAATGCCCACAAACAGCATAATTAGCAAAAATGGCATTACATAAAGTTCCTGCATATCAAAGGAAATGCCTAAAATATGCAGTTGCATCTTATCAAATGAGAGCAAAAAAATATGATTGCCCCCAAGCGTGATAAATGGCAAAATCATCACCAAAATTGTCGTCAAAACATACGCGCCGTAGCGTTTTTTCTTATAATATGTATTCATATTCTCCCTCCGTTTTTTTTACTCTTTGTGCGATAAACTCGCATAAATCGCTCTCTTGCGTTTGAAACACAAATATATTTTTTAGGTGCTTCAAAAATGGATAACTGACTTTGAAAAACTTCAATTTATCAAAGAGATTTATGGCGTTTATGAAGCGGATTCTACGCGAGTTTAGTGCCTCGTTATGTAGCAGAATCTCATTTATGCACCCTAATTTATCTGTGGAGACTAGCACACATAGCGCGCCTAAATCTTTGATTAAGTCAATCACAAAATAATCCCTTTTTATCGGCACTAAAAGTCCGCCCACGCCCTCCACGACTAAAATATCGCATTGCCTCTCCAAATCAAATATTTTCTCTTTTAGCGCGACTAAATCGATTGCATTTTCCTTATCCGCGACAAATGGCGAAGCAAGGGCGTTGAAACGATAAAAGCAAATTTCATCGACATTAAGCGGAAAACTTTGATTTTGCGCGTGAAGCGCAGAATCTGCGGTGGATTTTGAGGTTGTTTTTTCGGTGGATTCTGCGATGGATTTTGAGGCGGATTCTGCGATGGTTTTTGCAGTAGATTCTGCGCCGACTTCGATGGGTTTGGATGAAATAATGTGAAATCCCTTCTGTATCAAAAGTGTGTTTAATCGCATTGCGATTGTTGTTTTCCCGACGCCACTGCCCGTCCCTGCGATAAATAAAATCATTTTAAAAGTCCTTTATGTGCTTTGTTTGCGAGATTCTGCGAAAATGGCGTAGATTCTGCGATTTTCGTGCGAATCGCAGAATTTAATAAAAATCCGTGCGAAGCACCCTTAAACTCGCCCGCTTCGTGGTGCAAAAAATCGGGAGCAAGGTTGCAGTAGTGCAACCGCCGATTTTTTGCTAGAAGCGGATTAAGCGAGGCACTCCCCCCTAAAAGCGAAAAAGCGGCTGCTTTTTGGCGCGTAGGGGGGAGCGGGGTAGGGGGGTGCAGCCCTTTTTGCGAGAAAATAGCAGATAAATAAATACAATTATCAAAAAAGCGCAAAAAGCTCAAAACATAGATTTTATAATCAAGATTCTGCATTTTCATTTTTCCCTTTGGCGATAATCACAATCGGCACTCCGCTAAAATCAAAATTTGCGCGAAAATAATTCACCAAATACCGCTTGTAGCTGAAATGCAGGGCGTTTGGGCGATTTGCCACAAGCATAATCGTAGGCGGGGCGCAATCCACCTGCGTGGCGTAATAAATCTTAATAATCTTGCCTTTGTCGCTTGGGATTGGGTGCTTTTGCGTGGCAATTTTTATGTGCGCATTTAGCTCGGCTGTGGGGATTCGGCGGTTGAAATTCTCCCACACGCGCAAAATCGTCTCTTTAATCTCATCAATGTGGCGCATTTTTAGCGCACTTATGGTAAGAATCGGCGCGTAAGATAGATAGGCAAATTTGCGCTTGATAGTCGTTTGCAACGCCCTAAAATCCGCGCATTTTATATCCCATTTGTTTAGCAAAATGATAATGCCCAAATGATATTTTTGGCTTAAACCACTGATTTTCTCGTCCAGCTCGACAAAATCGCTCGATGAATCTAACACCAAAAGCACAATGTCGCTTTGCTCCAAAATGCGTTTTGTCCGCATTAGCGCGAATTTTTCAATGCCATCGATTTTTGATGCACGGCGAATCCCAGCGGTATCTACGAATCGCAGGATTTTGCCTTTATGGGCGATTTCATCGGCGACAGGGTCGATTGTCGTGCCTTCTACTTCGCTAACTAATGAGCGATTTTTGTTTAAAAGGGCGTTTAGAATGGAGGATTTGCCGACATTGACGCGCCCAATAATGCCGATTTTTATGGTGGCAGATTCGTTTTTCGCACAATTTGCCTTTGGGTATTCATTTGAATTATTTTCGCGCAAAACTTCGCCAAATAAACCATTAGTTCTATTTGCGCTCGTTTCACGCGAAAATAATCCAAAGCAACACCGCAAATGCTTCGATTGTTTGTCTTGTGAATCGTGCGCTGTGTGAGATTCTGCGATTAGATTCTGCGATTCTCGCGTAGATTCTGCGATTTTTGTTTGATTCGCAGAATCTGCGATAGTTTCGTCATTGCGAGAAAATTCGCAAGAATTTTCGTGGCAATCCAAAAATTGTGCGTTAGCACCCTTAATCTCGCCCGCTTCGTGGTGCAAAAAATCGGGAGCAAACGAGCAGTAGTGCGAGTGCCGATTTTTTGCTAGAAGCGGATTAAGCGAGGCTCTCCCCCCTAAAAGCGAAAAAGCGGCTGCTTTTTGGCGCGTAGGGGGGAGCGGGGTAGGGGGGTGCAGCCCTTTTTGCGAAAGAGAAAGAGGTTTTAAAGTGGATTTTGGCGATGGATTCGCAGAATCTTGGATTGCTTCGCTCGCTTCGCTCCCTCGCAATGACGAATCCTTTAAATCTACCCCTAGTGCGAATCCCAAAAAATCTTTTAGTTGTTTTAATCCCCTATTATGCAAACTCGACACAAAAAATATTTTCTTTGCGCCAAATGCGCCATATTCCCACCGCTCGATTTTTTCAATATCTATTTTATTGACAATTAGCACCGCATTTTTTAGCGAACGAAATACTTGCAAATCTTCCTCATCTATGCCACTTCCCGCGCTAATCACATACAAAATCAAATCACCTTCATCGATAAAATCAAATATCATCTTTTTGACATTTTTAAAAATGCCATTTGCCTTTTTCATAAGCCCCGCAGTATCGCAGAGATTCATATAAAAAATGCGCCCATTATTTTCCAACTCCAAAGGGCAGATATTTATATCCCTCGTAGTCCCCGCAAAGTCGCTTGTGATGGCGATTTTGTCTTTTAATAGACGATTAAAAAGCGATGATTTGCCGACATTTGGTTTGCCTAAAATGATGATTTTTGATTGAGTTTGCATCGCCTATCTTTTAAGTAAAATTTTTTTAAAATCATAGCAAAATTTTGGAGAAAATGTGATGAGATTCTGCGTGATTTTGCTTTTTGTCCCGCTGTTTGCGATAAATTTTGAGTATAGCAAAGTTTATAATTTAGCAAATGATGAGTTTAGTATAAAAAACGGCGATGTGCGGATTTTAAAGGATTTCACGCAAAATATAGGCGATGAAATGCTTAAAACGCGCCATTCACAGCTCTTTTTATCGCAGAATCTTAATTTTTATTCACATAAATCGCCCAAAGTAACTCGCCCAAATTTGCTTCGTGTAAGGGAGTTGCAATATCGATATTTCTCGCGCATTAGGCAAAATGTCGCACTTGAAGCAACCGCGAAAAATCCCCACGCAAACTGCTACATTTTTTTCAAAAACGCAGAATCTTTGCAAACAAAATCCACCGCAGTTGTGCTAAATTTGGATGATGGCGATTTATTTGATGGCGTTGCAAAAGTTTATTTTTATTGCAAATAGCGAGGTTTTTATGAGTGAGTTAGCGCAAAAAGCGAAGTTGTTAAAGGAACTTTATTTACGAAAAATGTGCGGCGAGGAATACTACGATTACTCCCCCCCGCCTAAAAAAATCGTTAGCGAAAAAAGTAAGTTGCCACTCTCGCAAATCATCGCAAACTGCGCCCTTTGCGAACTCTCAAAAAGCGCGGAATCTAAAATCGCAGGCGAAGCAAATAATGCCGAAATTTGCTTTATTTCGCTAAAACCGATTTTGCCACATAGCGCGAGTTTTGAGATGATTGAGAATATCGCAAAGCGCGTATTTGGCGCAGAATCTTATAATATTTTATCGCTAATAAAGTGCGCCACGCACATTTCGCCAAATGCAAATCATATAAAAATCTGCGGAGATTATCTCAAAACGCAGTTAAAAGCGCAAGATTCTGCACTTTGCGTGATTTTTGGCGAGGAAGTGGCGCATTTTGTGTTAGGAAATGATGAGCGTTTGGAAAACTTGCGAGGCAGAATATTAAGCAATATTAGGGATTTTATAGTAACATTTCACATTGGCGATTTATTGCGAAATGAGCGACTGAAAAAGGAAGCGATGGCGGACTTCAAAGTCGCAAAAGATTTTTTAAATAAAGGAAAAAAATGAGATTTTTAGTAGTTTTTATGGTATTTTTTGGCGCACTTTACGCGCAGGGCAATGTTTTTTCAAATATTCCTGTGGCAAAAATTGAGATTATAAATCTAAATCCCGAGCCCTGCTCCAAATCCTGCCTAAAAGATTTGGCGGAGGAAAAGAAGGTTTTTTCATTTATAGCGCGATTTTCCCGCGAGATTGAGGATGAAGAGCTGCAAAATATTATGTTAGATTTCACAAAACAGCTTGGCATTTATTACAAAATCCGCTTTGATACACTGCAAGATAAACTAAATATCGCCCTTTTAATCCCCAAAAAGACGATTGGCAAGTATTCCACAACGACTATTGATACGATTTTGTCGTATTTGGCGTTCCGCGATATTGACTTTAAATTTAAGGTTTTTGATAGCGTGGATGAAAACGCAGAATCTATCGAAAACGCGCTAAATGCGATGCAAAATGAGCATTTCAATTTTGCAATCGCCATTCTTTCAAAAGAGGAAAATCTCCCGCTTTTAAGGCGACTAAAAATCCCAATTTATATCCCCACGCTAAAATCTCCGCAGAATTTTGATAATTCTATGGAGCAAATCACCTTTGGCGGGATTGATTATGATGCGCAAATTGCGATGCTTTTGGATAAAAGCTCGGGGAAAAATATTATTAGTTACAATGATGATTCTGCGCTTGGGGCGATGATTGGCGGGATTGTCGAGGCGAAAAGTGAGGATTATAAGCGTTATAGCGAGGTTGTCACAAATAAGGACGCTACGAATTTTAGCGCGAGATTGGAGCGACAAAAAAATCTTTTGAAGGAAAGTAGCGTGTTTTTAAACACGCGCGTGGTGATTTCAGGACTGCTTTTAAGTCAAATTGGACTTTTAAAGGACACTCCGCCTTATATTTTCTCCACGCAAATAAATTACAATCCCGCGCTTCTATCGCTTCTGCGAGGCATAAATACCAAAAATCTACTTATTGCAAACTCAATTGGCACAAGCGATGAGCGATTGCTCGAATATAGTGCGCTGTTATCGGGCGATTTGAAGTATGATTGGGTGAATTACTCCACTGCGCTTGGCGTGGATTTATTTTTAAGCAAAATGAAAGATGGCATAGAGCGATTTTTCAAAGAAAGTGTAGAAAACTCGCAGGTAGCGTATAAAACGCAACTTTATGGCATTGAAAATAATGGATTTGTGAAGTATTAAATGAAAAACGCACGAAAACTCGAAAAGTTATTTTTAGAACGCTACAAAGGGGCAAAAACGGAGTTAGTTTATAAAAATCTCTACGAACTCACAATCTGTGTGATTTTATCTGCGCAATGCACCGATAAGCGCGTAAATATCGTAACTCCCGCCCTTTTTGCGAAATATCCAAATGTCAAATCTTTGGCAAATGCAAAGTTAGATTCTGTGAAAAATCTAATCAAATCAGTGTCATTTTTTAACAACAAAGCAAAAAATATCATCGCAATGGCAAAGGGCGTCCTCGAGCGATTTGGTGGCGAAATCCCGCTAAATGCGGAGGATTTGAAATCACTCGCAGGTATCGGGCAAAAGACTGCAAATGTCATCTTGCTAGAATTTTGCGAAGCGAACTTAATGGCGGTGGATACGCACATATTTCGCATTTCGCACCGCTTGGGATTAAGCAACGCAAAGACGCCCGAAGCAACGGAGCGCGACTTAAACGCCATTTTCGCGCACAATCGCGCCGCACTTCATCAAGCATTCATTTTATTTGGGCGATATATCTGCAAGGCAATCAACCCAAAATGCGATGAATGCTTTGCGGTGGAATTTTGCAAAAAGGGGCGGTGATGGAAATTTTGCAAAAAGCAATTCTTTGCGCGATAAAAGAATGCTTGGATATTGAACTACGCGCAGAATCTGCGGATTTTGCGAGAGATTTAGATTCTGCGGATTCTGCGAAAAATGGCGCGAGAGATTCTGCGAAAATCGCGGATTCTGCGGATTTTACGAAAAATCACACGAAAATCGCAGAATCTGCACTAAAATCTAGTGATTTCGCGGATTTTGCCTCCAAAATATCGCTTGGAGAGATGGAGTTTATAATCGCGCCAAACAAAGCACTTTTGGAGTATTTCGCAGAATCTTTTTTAGATTTTGCGCTAGATTCTGCGGATTCTGCGGTTGATTCTGCGCTAGATTCTGCGCCCGATTCTGCACTTGATTCTGCGGATTCTGCGCCCGATAAAAGCACTTTGAGCGACATTGCAAAAGAGATTGCAAATCTAATTGTCGGCAAGGCAAAGGTGCTTTTTGAAGAGCAAGGGCAGATTTTGAAACTTGGCATTCCGCAGTTTTTGGAAAACGCAGAAATCCCCGCAGGGTGCGACATTTTCGCTTATAAATACGAAAAGATGAAAATTGTGATTTACCAAATAAAAGGACGCAAAAATGGCAGAAAATGAGATTTTAGATGAGCGCTTGGTGCATAATAAAAAGGAAATCGAACTTGCAAACTACCTGCAAGAAATGATGGAGAGTTACGCTGGACTGCTTGATATGGAGGTGAATTTCCGCTCTGAACTTGGCAATACGAAAATCTCGCTAGAAGAAATTTTGAAGTTTGAAAAAGGGACGGTGATTGACTTGCAAAAACCCGCAGGGGAGAGTGTCGAAGTCTTTGTAAATGACCGCATTGTCGGCAAGGGCGAGGTTATGGTGTATGAAAAAAGTCTAGCAATCCGCATAAATGAGATTTTGGATAGCAATGCAATCATTTATTATCTCACAAAAGAGAAAATATAGTTTTTGGCGCGTATTTGCGCTGTGCGCGGTGTTTGCGCAGTTTTTGTGTGCGAGTAGTTTGGAAAATGTGCAGATTAAAAGCATAAAAAATGGCGTGGAGATTTTATTTTTGGTGGATTCTGCGTTTGATGGAAATATCACAAAAACCGCAAGGCAGGACTTTACGGCACTCAAATTTCATAATTTAGCGTTTAATAAAAATAAATTAGTTAGCAAATCCGCGCTAATAAAAAATATCGAGATTTTCTCGCAGGGTGGCGGGGTTGTGCTTGTTTTTGGTGTGAGTGATTTTGAACTGCATTTTGATTTGGCGGTGCAAAAGGTGCAAAAAAAGAATGGTGCGATAAAAATCATCGCTACGAAAAAAGAAAGCATTGCGGGGAATATTTTGGCAGATTCTGCGCTAAATGCGCCAAATTCGCAGAATCCGCAATCTTTGGGTTTGCAAAATTCGTCAAATTTGGGTTCGCAGAATCTCGCGCAAAATTCGCAAAATTTTGGTTCGCCAAATTCGTCAAATTTGGGTTCGCAGAATCTCACCGCAAATCCGCAATCTTTGGAGGATAGCATCAGCGCAATCAAAGAGCAAAATAATCTTTTATCCCCAAAGGGCGTGGATTTGTGGCGGTATTTTGCGGTGATTGCGATTTTGTGTGCGCTAATCATCGCGCTATTTATCATCAAAAAGCGCGTAAAAAGCGACACTGCCCCCATTTCGATTTTCCGCAAGTCGCCCATTTCAGTGGCGCAAAACATCGCACTTGACGCGAAAAATAAGATTTTGATATTAGATTCTGCGGATGCGAACTACATTTTATTTGTCGGGGCGACAAATGCCTTTATCATCGATAAAATCCCCAAAGAGCGAGATTCTGCGAAACTCTTGCGCGAGCACAAAATCGCACATTTGATTAAAAACTACGAGCAATTACAAAAGGCATAATTTTATGAAAACCGCAGAATCTAGCTTGTTTTCCGTCATTGCGAGATTCTGCGAAGCAGAATCGTGGCAATCCATAGGATTTGTGAGCGAAGCGAAGCAACCATCCAAATTTAGATTCTGCGATTTTGTGGCAGATTCTGCGATTTTCTGCATTTTTTTCGTCATTGCGAGATTTTGCGAAGCAAAATCGTGGCAATCTATTTTTAAATTCTGCGATTCTGCGATAAAATCGCTATTTTTTGATTTAGATTTGCTTTCTTTCTCGCAAAAGGGCTGCACCCCCCTCCCCGCTCCCCCTACGCGCCAAAAAGCAGCCGCTTTTTCGCTTTTAGGGGGAGTGCCTCGCTTTTCCGCTTCTAGCAAAAAATCGGCGGTTGCACTACTGCAACCTTGCTCCCGATTTTTTGCACCACGAAGCGGGCGAGATTTGGGTGCTTCGCACGAATTTTTTTTAGATTCTGCGATTCGCAGAATCTTATACAAAATTCGCGCAATCTACCCCATTTTCGCCCAATCTCGCGCAAATCTCGCAAAATCTAGGACATCGCAATGCAAGAAAATCTAGCACTTTTTAGGCAAAATGCGATTTTAAAAGCACTGCTTTTCTCGCTTTTAGCGCATATCATCGCCATTTTTGCGCTGTATTTTGTGAATAAAAATCTGCACTTTTTTACCCCGCAAACGCCCAAAAAAGTGCAGTTAGGATTTAAGCGCGGTGGCGATTCTGCGGTGAAAAATTCTCCACATAAAATCAACTCATCTATCCCTAAAAATCTGCCACATTCTACGCCAAATCCCCCCGCGCCACCGCAAAATCAAGCAATTTCAAAAACCGCAGAATCTCCCCAAAATCCCGCAGATTCTGCGCTAAATGCGCTAAATTTATCATCCTTGCAACTTTACAATGGCGCAAATATAAATCCAAATTTGCCCCACCAAAAACGCCAAGAAATGATACGCTACATCGCAAGCAGGGCAATTCCAAGCGATATCAAAGCGGAGATTTTTGAACTTTATGGCGATGAATTGGGCGATTATGGGATGGCGGAGATTGATTTCATCATCAATAATTTGCGCAATATAGGGCGTATCACGCAATATCATATCAATCGGCGCGGGTATCCGCAGGGCGCACTTGCGCTGAACTTGCAGGGGAAAAATGTCATCGAGTTTTACCTGCATCCAAATGGCGATATTTCCGAGCTGCGCGTGATTTCTAGCGCAAACTCAATCATTTTGGATAATGATATGCTGACAAATATTAAGATTGCTTTTAGGGAGTATCCGCGCCCCACCACGAAGGTAAAACTGCGATTTTATATGACTTATTCGCTGATGGAGTGAGATTCTGCAAATTTCGCAGAATCTCGCACGAAAATCGCAGAATCTGCCACCACTTCGTCATTGCGAGATTCTGCGTTTGACACAGAATCGTGGCAATCTATTTTAATTTCGTGGATTGCAACGAAGTCGCCATAAGTGCGACTTCTCGCAATGACGGATTTTGCGCTAGATTCTGCGAATTTGCTTAAAATCCTATAAAAATCCCGCTACTAGCGCGAGTAGCCACCCTGCCACGCAAGAGCTAAATACGCCAATTAGCCCCGGGATAATAAAGCTATGATTTATCACAAACCGCCCAATGTGCGTAGTCCCCGAGCGGTCAAACTGAATTGTCGCCAAATCGCTTGGATAAGTAGGCAAAATGTAGTATCCATAGCACGCCGCTGAAAATGCCACGATTATGCCCGGCTCCACGCCAATGCCAAGTGCGAGTGGCACGAACGCCGCTAGTGCCGCCGCTTGTGAATTTACGAACTTTGAAATAAGAAGCAACATCACCGCATAAGTCCAAGGGTGCTCTTGCACCACGCCACCAAGCGCATTTTTAAGCATTGGCGTATGCACGGCAAACATCGAATCTGCCATCCACGAAATCCCAAACACCGCCACCATCGCAATCATACCTGATTTAAAAATCGCGTTATTGCCTATGTCGCTGACTTTTACCTTTGTAAAAATCACTAGCGCAGAGCCCGCAATTAGCATAAACATTTGAATCACAGCAACCATATTCATAGGCTTACCGCCAAATGATGGGCGCAAATCGCTGAAAATCCCTAGCACCGCCACAATCGCAATCGCCCCAAGAAATATCCACATCGCCACCCACTGAATCATAGGGAGTTTCGCACCCAAAAGCGTTTTGCTCTCGCCATAGACATATTCTTTGAATTTGGGGTCTTTGATACGCTCTTGAAACGCTTCATCTTTATCCAAATCCTTGCCCCGAAACCACGAGTAAATCCCCACGCACAGCACGCCAAACGCACCGCTTGGGATTGTGATTTTTAGCAAGTCGATATATCCATCAAATCCCTGTATTTGCTTTACGCCAGAGGCTAAAAGCATCGCTGTGAGACTTACCACCGCCACGCTCACAGGTGAGCAGATAATCCCCATTTGCGAAGCGATAGACGCCCCTGCCATAGGACGCTCGGGGCGGATATTATTTTTTATCGCGATATCATAGATGATAGGCATCATCGTATAAACCACGTGCCCCGTCCCGCACAAAATCGTTAGAAACCAAGTCACAAACGGCGCAAGTATCGTTAGAAACTTTGGATTGCGCCGTAAAATCCGCTCCGCGATTTGTAGCATCACATCTAGTCCGCCGCTTGATAGCAAAGTCGCACTCGCCACCACCACGCAAAGGATTGTGAAAATCACATCAATGCTAGGCTTGCCCGGCGCGACATTAAAAAGAAATGTCAGCACAAAAATGCCAATCCCACCTAGCAATCCAAGCGCAATACCGCCCTTTTTCGCCCCATAAAACAAGCAAATCAAAACGATGATTAGCTGAATGGTAAATTGCGTCCCATCGCTCAAAGTTGTCAAAAAGTCCATAAAATGCCCCCTAAAATGATATTAGATTCGCATAAGCGCGCAAATCAAACGCTTCAAACTATCATTTGCAACATTGCGCTTATCGCATCGCAACGCCTTTAAATGAAGTTTGCGCGGGGCGGGGAGAAAATAAATGTGAATTTAGTTGTAACGGGGGGGGGGATTTTGTGTTTTTAAATATGCTTTGAATCGTAGAATCTGTTTTAGATTCGCTTTGAATCGTGGATATTTTAGATTCGCCTTGAATCGCAAAATCTATGGGCGTTTCGTAAAATGAAAATGCTGATAAAAATGTCGAATTGAAAAAAGTTGAATTCAAAAATATCAAGCTACGCCCCCAAAATCCCAAAATAATTGCGCGTTTCTACGATGATTTTACTAAAAGTTTTCTTAAAGATTTTTCAAAAAAGGGCAGAGCGGATTGTGCGGATTTTGAAGCAAGATTCTGTGATTTTCGCACAAGATTTATACAAATTTTCAAGCAAGATTCTGCAAATCGCAGAATCTAAATTGCAATTTTTAGGAATATTATTTGCTTACAAATCGCAATAATTTCTAAATAAAAGGATAGATATGTTAAGGTCTTTGTGGTCTGGTGTAAGCGGAATGCAAGCGCACCAAATAGCGTTAGATGTGGAAAGTAACAACATTGCAAATGTCAATACAGTGGGTTTCAAATACTCGCGCGCAAGTTTTGTGGATATGCTTAGCCAAATCAAGCGAATCGCCTCTTCGCCCTACAAAAACGGGCTTGGAGGGCAAAATGACTTCTCAATCGGGCTAGGCGTGGGTATCGAAGCCACTACCAAAGTTTTCTCGCAGGGCAACACGCAAAATACAGACATTAAAACGGATTTGGCGATTGAGGGCGATGGATTTTTCATCGTTAGCCCCGATAGGGGGATTACGCATAATTACACGCGGAATGGCGAATTTCTCTTTGATGCAAATGGTAATTTGGTAAATACGGGCGGTTATATCGTGCAAGGGTGGATTCGCGGGGAGTTAGAAAATGTCGAGTATATGACGGAGGATGAATTTTTCAAAGTCGATCACACAGGACCCATTCGTAGCATTCAAATCGACCCTGCGATGGTTATGCCTGCCAAATCTACTTCATCAATTTCGCTTCGTGCGAATCTAAACGCAGGGCGCAAGGCAGACCAGATGGTTCCGCTCTCCGCGCTTGACTCATCTATCGCCACTGAAATCGACCCTGAAATCCCAATCTATGATTCAGCAAACAAACTGCGTCAAATCGCCTATGATATGGGTGCGCTTTTTAACGCGGATGGCGATGCACTCGCGCTAAAAGAAAATCAGGGACTTTGGATTAGCTATCAAACCGCGCAAATGCGCCAAAATGTGCAAAATACAAATGAGACAAGCACTATCGGCATAAATGGGCAAGAAATCTCTTTTACAAATGATTCAGCAGTGACTGGCATTTCATCGCTTATCGCTGCGCAAAATGCCATAAATGCCACGAGCGACAAAACCGGCGTGGAGGCTTATATCGATAATGGCGCACTTCGCTTGGAGAATAAAAATGAGCGCGATGGCGATGAAAAGACGAAAAATATCATCATCACAAGCGGTGGCACAGGCGCATTGGCGAATTTCAAAGAAGGCGATAGCGTGATTACGGCGTTTTCTTATCAATATACAAACGCACAGGACGCCGATTCAACCGCGGGGCAGTTTAGGACGACAGAGGATTTACGCGCTTTAATGCAGCAAGATGCAAATATCGTGAAAAATCCGCAGGTTACTTATGGCGATTCGACTGCGAGTGTGTTTGTGAGTGTGAATCGCTATGGTATGTTTGAGATTGAAAATGCCGATGATGGCGATGATATTAAGAATAATCTAAATATCGCGGTAAGTAGTTTTTATAATGATAATATCACAAATAATGTGATTTTGAAAGATGTGATGCGGGGCATCGCGACTACTTCGCTTGTGGAGGGTGGCAATGTGGCGAGTTCAGGCGTCTTTGGCGTGGCGACTCACGCTACAAGTGTCGATGTGGTGGATAGTTTAGGCTCAAAGCACACGGTGCGCTTTGAGTTTTATAAGATTTCGGGTAATGAGTGGAGCTTCCGCGCGATTTTGCCCGAACCTGCGCAATTTATCGGCGGTAGCCCCACTCGCCCAAATATTTTGGAGGGCGGACGCGCGGTGTTTAACTCGGATGGCTCACTAGCGGGGATGAATCCGCCCGTGCTTCAATTTGACCCTAAAAATGGCTCGACTTCGCCACAGCGATTAGAACTCGCATTTGGCGATAACGGCACTTTTGGCGGACTAACGAGCGTAGATAGAATTTCTGAAACTTATACAATCTCGCAAAATGGCTACATCGCGGGGGATTTGGTGGATATCCGCTTTGACGCAAATGGGACGCTTTTAGGCTCATTTACCAACGGCAAGGCACTCGCACTCGCGCAAGTCGCACTCGCAAACTTCGCAAATAACGCAGGACTCCAAGCCGAAGGTGGCAATATTTTTAGCCAAAGTGGCAACTCAGGCGACCCCATCATCGGCGCACCAAACACAGGGCGCAGGGGGGGCGTGAGTGGCTCAAAGCTAGAGATGAGCAATGTGGATTTATCCCGCGCACTAACGCAACTAATAGTCGTTCAGCGGGGCTTTCAAGCAAACTCCAAAGCCGTAACGACTTCTGACCAAATCTTAAATACACTTTTAGGACTTAAACAATAGAGAGTCTAATTGAGGTGCTGATTCGCGCCCAGCAGGGCGATGAATCCGCCTATAAAAATGCGCAAATCATAATGCAAAATCGAATGCTAAAAAATATCGCATTTTTTGAGCGTAACAAAATCGCAAAATCGCTTCAAAATGCGCTAAATGGCGCGAATCGCAAATATCAACTCTATTTTACACAAGATGAAATAAACATAGTGGATTTGCAAAATCGCCGTTTTCTCTACCCCAAAGGCGCGTTTGTAAGTGTGGCGCAAAATATCGCCCAAACCCCGCTAAACAACGATAAATGGCGCATTTACGCAAACAATCTGCGCTTAAAAAAATTGCAAAAAAATAGCGATGGAAATTATGGCGTAGCGAATTTAAAAGCGACAGCGGAGGCGATAAATAAAATGGTGGGTATTGCAAATTATGCGAACGCAGAATCCAAACTCTCTCCCTCCCTTGCGGAGGGCAAACTTCAATCTCTCCCCCTCCCTTGCGGAGGGGGATTAAGGGGGTGGGTAGATTCGCAAAAAAAAAGTAGTGCAAAATCCACTATAAACGCAGAATCTAGCGCAATTTCGCAGAATCTTAACGCAGAATCTAATCCACAAAATACCCACCCCCTAGCCCCCTCCGCAAGGGAGGGGGAACAAAAGACAGAATCTGCTCCCGCTTCGTCATTGCGAGTTTGCGATAGCAAGGCGAAGCAATCCGCAGGATTTGCGAACGAAGTGAAGCAACCATCCAAATCACGCGAATCTAATAAAAAACACGAATCAATGACCCAAAAGCGAATCAATACAAATTCGTTGCAAGTAAGCGATTCGCCCAAAACACAGATTATTCCTAATGGATTGCCACGATTCGGCGTTGCCAAATCTCGCAATGACGAAACAACCCGCGAATACGCGCAAGAGACAATCGCGCAAAATGCCTACCATCTCCCTCCACTATTTCTCCCCCAAACCAATATTTTCGGGCTTTGTGGCGGACTATTTTTGGATATTTTATTAGAAATGGGCTATTTTTTTCACTCACTTTTGATTTATGAAGAGGAAGCCGAACTTTTCGCGCTCTCAAACTACTTTGTCGATTATGAGTTGCTTTTTTCGCGCACCAGCCCCAAATCCTGCTATATTTTCATCGAAAACCTGCTAAATAAGGGACTTTTAAACCACTACTTTTATAGCAAAAAAATTACAAATAATTTTCTGCGATTAGAGCTATCACTGCTAAAAAGCCCCAAAATAGAGGCGTTCAAGCAACTCACATTTGAGACATATCGTGCAAATGCGCGTGGGTGGGGGAGTTTTGAGGACGAAATGGTGGGGCTAAAAAATGCCTTTATAAACGCCAAAAACGCGCCATTTTTGCGCCTAAATCACAAGCTAAAAACCCCAATTTGCGTGGTAGGGAGCGGTCCTAGCCTTGAATCAAATATCAATTTTATCCGCGCAAATCAAAACAAAATGCTGATTTTTAGCTGTGGCACGGCGTTAAAGGTGCTAAAAGCGCATAAGATTCGCATAGATTTTCAAATCGAAATCGAGCGCGTCCCCTATCTTGCGGAGGTTTTGCAAAGTTCAAATTTAGGCGACACAGCCACGCTTTGCGCTTCGCTTGTCAATCCAAAAGTGTTGCAAATATCGCAAAACACGCTACTTTTTATGCGTGGCGGAAGCGCGGCAAGTTATATTTTCGATAAAATCGCGCCCCAAATCGCCCCGCTTGAATTTTGCGCTCCGTTTGTAGGAAACGCTGGATTTAGCCTAGCTTGCGCGATGAGCGATGAAATCATAATGTGCGGAATGGACTGCGGATTTGTGCGTGGCTTTGCCAAACACGCAAGCGGCTCAATCTACGGCGATGAACGCGCCGAAATCCCAGCTGATTGCTTCAAAGTAGAGGGGAATTGCGCGGATTTTGAAGTGTTTGGCAACGCGATTTTTTCTTTAAGCAAAGAGAGTTTTGCCCTTGCAATAGCGCATTACAAGCCAAAATCCGTGCATAATTTAAGCTTTGGGGCAAAAATCAAAGGCGCGGTTTTTGCGCCAAATCTTACCCTAAAATCCATCGCAAAAAGGGAAAAATTACCGCATTTTTTGATAAGCGAATCGCAAGTAGATTTGGCAAAGGCGGATTTGAAAAAAGGCGCGATTTTATTTGCGGGTGAGCTTATAAATGCCCTAAATTGCGAGATTTCAACCAAAGAGCAATTATTTGCATTTATCGATAAAATGAGCGAATTTTTGGCGCACACAAGCCAAAATAATCCCAAAGTAGGCATTTTGTTTGAAGGCTCAATGTGCCATTTACTGCAAAGCGCGATGATTGCAATGCTTGTCGTCAAAAGCAACGACATAAAAACGCCATTTTGCGCGTGTAGGACGGCGATTTTAGGGGCGATAGCGGACTTTGAAGCACAAATAAAGGAATTATAAAATGCTAAATATCGTTTTGCACGAGCCACGAATCCCGCACAACACGGGCAATATCGGGCGTCTCTGCCTTGCACTAAATGCGAGGCTTCATCTTATCTATCCGCTGGGATTTACCATCGATGACAAGCACCTAAAACGCGCAGGAATGGATTATTTTGAAAAGATTTCGCTTGTAAAATGGGATAATTTTGGCGCATTTGAGCGCGACAATCCTATCGATTTAAATCACTTTTTTTTAAGCACAAAGGCGAATCGTAGCTATTTTGAGGCGCGATTCGCTGATGGGTGCTTTTTGCATTTCGGCAGGGAGGATAAGGGACTGCCTTTGGAGCTGATAAATGCGCATTTTGCGCAAACCTATAAAATCCCTATGCAAAATAACGCGCGAAGTTTAAATCTCTCAAATGCCGTTAGTATCGTGGCGTATGAAGTAGTGCGACAAAATATGCGCTAGATTCTGCGAAATTACGCAAATTCGTAGAATCTAATATTTTTTGTGGGAGATTCTGCGCTAAATCGCAGAATCTAGTAAATTTTTAGAACATATATGAATATTTAAACATAATATTTGCTCCAAGTATATTGGAGATATGAAGTCTAATAGGAATGATTTCAAATCTATGATGTGTGCCTATAACTGTGTGGATTCCAAGTTGAAATAATCCACTTGCGCTACCAGCATTGCCTAATCGTGCATATCCTGCCCCTAATCCTAAAAACACGCCCAGCGTCTCTGTATAGTTGCGTCCCATATCGCCTTCCACATATAAGTCAGCATATCCTAATCCTCTAAATCCATTTACTGCGCTCATTTTTTGATTGGCGGTAATGGCGTTTATGCTATACTCAAACTCCCCCGTGAAGCGAATACCGCTATTTCTATTAAATGCAAGCTGATATCCAAGAAATGCGTTTAATGTGCCATTAAGATTTGATGTGTTATTAACATTTGCATTTTGCAATGCACTTAAACTCAAACCTGCTCCGCCACCTATCCCCGCACCAAGGAAAAATCCGCTTCGCTTTCTTGTGAGACTGAATTGATATTCTTTACTTTCTTTTGCCTTTTGCTTTGCCCTTGCTTGCTTTCTTTTAATATCCGCCTCAGAATCTACCCAGCGCGTAATATCTGTATTATCAGCACTTTTATCATTCCTAATTGCGCTTTGTGAGGCGTCATACGCTTCATTATCCGCGACTTCATCGCCTTCATCGGCGTATTCTATCGCGTCCGCGTCATCCGCGTATTCCACGCCTTCATCGCCTTCGTCCGCATATTCATCCACATACTCGACTTCATCCTCATACATAATCTCATCGCTCTCTTGCGCGACGCCCTGCGATGCGATTAAACTCAACCCTAGCAATATGCTTAACGCTACTTTACTCATTAAAATCTCCGTTTTGATTTAATTTAGGTAATATCGAAAATAAAGCGCGAAATTTTAACAAAATTATTATATTTAAACGCAGAATCTAATAAATATCTTTACGATAATTGATACTAATCACGCAAATTAGCAACTTTGCGCCATCTTTTATATAAATAATGCGAAATTTTCCCGCCCTTTTGCGAAACTTGCCTTTATATTTGCCTTTTAGTGCCTTATCACCGCTAAAATTGCCATTTTGCAAATCTAATAATTTTGCTTTAATTAGCGTTTTGTCCTTTGGATTTAGTTTGGCAACAAAGAGATTTTCGCTTTCTTCGATGATGACTTCATACATTATCTAATCCCGTTTTTGCGAAAAATTCATCTAGCGAAATCGCCTTTCTTTTTCCTGCTTTTATATCATCTAAAATCTTATCGCTCACCATTTCATCGATTTTATCTTGATATGCTAAAATCGCGCGTTCAATTAACTTCGTGCGAGTGAGATTCATCTCTCTTGCCGCAGAATCTAGCATATCCAAAATGTCATTATCAAGTCGCAAATTTATCATTGATTTCATACTTTTACTCCCAAAAAAATATATACGATTATATATACAAAAACTTAAATTAAAATATTTTTCGCTAAAATTTGCACTTTTTTACAAGGAAACATTTTGCAGCAAAATACATTAAATCATCTCGCAATTATAATGGATGGCAACGGCAGGTGGGCGAAAAATCGAACTTTGCCACGCACGGATGGACACAAAATGGGCGCAAAAGTCATCCGCAAAATCACGCAGTGGTGCGCCAAAAATCACATAGATTTTCTCACGCTCTACGCGTTTTCTACGGAGAATTGGCAGCGTCCAAAGAGTGAAGTGAGTTTTTTGATGAAGTTGCTAGAAAAATATTTGAGGGATGAGGAAAAAACTTATATTGAAAATAATATCAAATTTAAGGCGATTGGCGATATTAGTGCGTTTTCGCCAAAACTGCGGGACTTGATAGCGCACCTTGAAGCAAAAACCGCGCAAAATACCGCACTCACGCAAATTCTCGCGCTAAATTATGGCGCAAAAGATGAAATCGCAAGGGCGATAAAAAAAATGATGGATTTTGAAAATTTTTGTCATTCTGAGCGAAGCGTTAGCGAAGCGAAGAATCTCAAAAATGAAAACAGAGATTTTTCGCCTACGGCTCAAAATGACAAGGCAAAAGAAGCAAAACTCACAAAAGAGCAAATTTTGCAAATCTTTGAATCCGCCCTTGACACCGCAAATATCCCGCCTGTGGATTTGCTAGTGCGCACGGGCGGGGAGATGCGCCTATCAAACTTTCTGCTTTATCAATGCGCCTATGCGGAGTTGTATTTTTCAAAAACGCTGTTTCCGGACTTTGAGACGGATGAGTTGAGTGAAATTGTGGATGATTTTAGAGTGCGAAATCGGCGATTTGGCGAGGTAAAATAGCGCAGAATCTGGCGCACTTTTATTTGCGAGATTCTGCGATTTGCAAAATTGTGGCAATTCACGCACGAGATTCTGCGAATTTACCAAAATCCACGCGAGATTCTGCGAAAATCGCAGAATCTGCTATAATTTTCGCATTAAATTAAAGCATTTAAATTAAAAGGATAGATTGTGATTTTAGGTTACGAAGTGCCGCAAGGTAGCACGATTCACTTTGGTAGTAGCGCGAAGTTAAAAAGAGAGATTGAAAAAATCGCCGTTGAGATTTTTTACGAAAATCATTTCGAGGAAATCTCCACGCCAAGTTTCAATTTCACAAACGATGAGCGCATTTTAGGCAAGCGAAAGATTATCCGCATAAGCACCGATGGGAATAAACAGATGATTTTGCGAAATGATAATACAATCGATGTCATTAAGATTTTGAACCGCCACCTGCGGAATTTGGGGCATAAAAAGTGGTTTTATATTCAGCCGGCATTTTCCTATCCAAGCACGCAAATTGAGCAAATTGGCGCGGAGTGCATTGGGCGGGGCGATGAAAATATCGCAAGTATGCTGTGCGTGGCGGTTAGCATTTTTGCAAGGTTAGATTTAAATCCCATTTTACAAATCGCAAATATGAAAATTCCTCGCCTCTGCGCCGATGAAAGCGGGATGGATATTGAGATTTTTTCGCAAATGCAAGTGCAAAAAATTGCAAAAAAACATAAATATTTGCGCGATTTGCTCTTTGTGCAGGATAAAACTTCGCTAATAAATTACACAAAAACCGCCCCTGCGTTTCTCCAAAGCGAACTGCAAAAATTACTTGCTAGTGCGAGTTTCTGCGAGTATGAAAATATGATTTTTTCCCCGCTTTATTATCCAAAGATTGGTTATTATGATAATATTTTTTTTCGTGCTTTTAGCGGAAATCGCGTGTTTTTGCGGGGTGGAAAATATGTGATTGATAAGATACATTCAAGCGGATTTGCGATTTATACGAATGAAATCGTAGAATTTATGCTGTGAGATTCTGCGTTTTTACAAAAAATTCGCAGAATCTTAATAATTTTATAAAAATACAAGCAAAATTGTGCTAAATTGCCTCGCATTTTTAAATCAAAAGGAGGAAATATGAATGCGATTGTGAAAAATATCGGTTGGGCGTTGCTCGCCGTGATTGCAGCGTGGTGCTTTGGCGTGCTTGCGTTGCATCAGGGCGAGAGCATAAGTGCCACTTGGCTTGTGGTGGCGGCGGTGTGCTTTTATATGATAGGCTATCGATTTTATAGCAAGTATATCGCAGAAAAGGTGTTAGAGTTGGATGATAATCGCGCCACACCTGCGATAGTTAAAAACGATGGGCGCGACTTTGTGCCGACAAATAAAATCGTGCTTTTTGGGCATCACTTCGCGGCGATTGCTGGGGCAGGACCGCTTGTAGGACCGATTTTGGCGGCGCAAATGGGATATTTGCCAAGTCTTATTTGGATTGTTGTGGGCGTTGTTTTGGCAGGTGCGGTGCACGATATGACCGTGCTTTTCATCTCAATGAGACGCAATGGCAAGAGTTTGGGCGAAATGATAAAATTAGAACTTGGCAAAGGCGTAGGTAGCATCGCAATGATTGGGATTTTGGCGATTATGATGCTAATCATCGCCATTCTTGCGCTTGTCGTGGTAAATGCACTCGCAGAATCTCCGTGGGGACTTTTCACTATCGCTATGACTATTCCCATTGCGATTTTTATGGGCGTTTATATGCGATTTTTGCGACCGGGACGAGTTGGTGAGGCGAGCGTGATTGGATTTGTGCTACTAATTTTAGCACTTTATTTTGGGCGAGATGTCGCGGCAAGTGAGACTTTGAGTGCCATTTTCACGCTATCGCCTGTTACGCTAACTTACATAATTATCATTTATGGATTTATCGCGGCGATTTTGCCTGTGTGGTTTTTGCTCGCACCTCGCGATTATTTAAGCACATTCTTAAAAATCGGCGTAATCGTGCTTATGGCAGGTGGGATTTTGGTAGTCGCACCTGATATTCAATTTAGCGCAACTACAAAATACATCGATGGCACGGGACCTGTGTTTAGCGGACAACTTTTCCCATTTTTGTTTATAACTATTGCGTGTGGGGCAATTAGCGGGTTTCACGCACTTGTATCAAGCGGAACTACGCCAAAAATGTTAGAGAAAGAATCGCACACACGAATGGTCGGCTATGGCTCGATGATTATGGAATCTGCGGTCGCGGTGATGGCGTTAATTGCCGCTGTGATTTTAACTCCGGGATTATATTTCTCTGTGAATGTCGCACCAGCAGGGCTTGGCACGGCAGGAATTAGCGATGCCAAAGAAGCAGCAGCGATTGCCGCGCAGACAATTAGCTCTTGGGGCTTTACAATCAGTCCAGAGGATATCATCAATAAGGCGCAAGAGATTGGCGAAAACTCGATTTTAAGCAAAACAGGCGGTGCGCCGACATTTGCGATTGGACTAGCGACTATTATCGCGCAAGTGCCTATTTTTAACGCTGGTTCAACTGCGTTTTGGTATCACTTTGCGATTTTGTTTGAGGCGCTCTTCATTTTAACGGCGGTGGATGCGGGGACTCGCGCAGGACGCTTTATGGTGCAAGATGTGTTGGGTAATGTTTATAAACCCATTGGCAATATTCAATCGATGTTTTGGGGTGTGGTGGCGACTTTGATTTGTGTCGCTGGATGGGGATATATCCTCTATCAAGGCGTGACCGACCCGCAAGGCGGGATAAAATCGCTTTGGACGCTTTTTGGCGTGTCAAACCAAATGCTCGCAGGTATCGCACTTCTAACGGTTATAACGATACTTTTCAAAATGGGTAAAGCAAAACAAGCGTGGGTTGCGATACTCCCTGCTGTGTGGGTGCTATTTAGCACATTGTATGCGGGTGTTTGTAAGCTATTGCCTTCAAACGGCGAGAAAATCCACGATTCAGTCTCGCACATCGCACAATGGCAAATAAACAGCACAAAAGCTGCCGAAGCACTCGCACAAGGGCTAACCGAGCAAGCGGACAAGTTTCAAACGATTGCCACAAACAACTTTATAAACGCATTTTTGTGCGCACTATTTATGTTTGTAACCTGCCTTGTGCTGATTCAGTGTGTGCGAATCTGCCTAAAATGTGTGAAAGGCGAAAATGACATCCCACTAGCCGAAACAGACTATGTAAAAGCTAGCGATTACGAAGGCAAAATCGCAGCACACGGATGAAAAGGGAGATAAAAGAGCTTATAGGGCGCATTTCGCGCCTTTATAGGCGTTCGGATAGATTTTTTCACCTACTAGTGGGGCTTCCTAGCTATGATAAATATATCGAGCATATGGAGAATCATCACCCTGATAGGACGCCAAAATCGCGCAAAGAGTTTTTCAAAGAGTGCATTGAGAAAAAATACGGCGCAGGTGGCGGCGGCAAGTGCTGTTGAGAGATTGCTAGATTCTGCGAAATTCGCGCGTTTTGAGCAGAAAACGCAGAATCTAAGCGCAATTTATCGCAGAATCTGCCCCCACTTCGTCATTGCGAGATTTGGCGAATGCCAAATCGTGGCAATCTAATCAAATTAAATTCGCAGAATCTAATTCGAAAAATTACCAAAATCGCAGAATCTGGTATGAAATCAATCTTTTTTGCTACAATTTCATCTTTATAAATTTCACAAATTAGGATTTTTGCAAATGAAACGCTACGAGAGAGAGAGAGAGAGAGAGAGAACGGCGCGGTGCGCTAAATAAGGCAGATTCTGCGAAAAACGCAGAATCTAATCGCAAAAATAACGCAGATTCTGCGAAATTCGCAGAATCTAATACGAAAAATCCCCAAAATCCCGCAGATTCTGCGCTAGATTCTGCTAAAACTTCAAATTTTACACGAGTTTCTGCGAATCGCACGAAAAACGCAGAATCTAAAATAAAATTTACCCACCCCCTAGCCCCCTCCGCAAGGGAGGGGAAAGTTTTGGATTTGCCCTTCGCAAGGGATGAGGAAGTTTTAAGCGAAACCTCCGTATTAGATTCTGCAAATCAAACAAAAAACGCAGAATCTAATACAAAAAATCCCCAAAATCCCGCAGATTCTGCGCTAGATTCTGCGAAAACTTCAAATTTTACACGAGATTCTGCGAATCGCACAAAATCCGCAGAATCTCCCCAAAAAAACGCAGAATTTCCCAAATTTCCCAAATTCCCCAAATTCCCCAAATTCCCCAAATTCCCACGCAATCTAATTTGCGCGATTTTCCCATCGCACGGCGATTTTAGCGACAAAGACTACAAAACCTACCGCGATATTTCCATCTTTGCGATTTTAAATATTTGCTTTTTAATCTGCGTTTTCTCGCCATTTGCGCTGTATTCAAGCGATGTGACGCAGTTTGACGCCACGCAGACGACCTCGACTTTATGCGCGCTAGTGGGATTTTTTATCCTAACAAGCGGTGCAATCATCTACACCACGAGTTTTTTCTACAAAACAAGACTTTTGAAAATCGGCGTTTTTGCCTTTGTGGTGGTGTTTTTAATCAACTCATCTTATGCGTTTATTTTTCGTGGCAACATTTTCACGGGGCGACCTTACGCGCAAATCGATGGTTTATTATTCCAAGATGGCGGGGCGGGGATATCGAGCATTTGGGCGAAATACTTTGACATTGGATATGGATTTGCGATGATGTTTGTGGCGTTTTTAATACTTTGCTTTTGCAGGCGATTTTTCAAAAAAGCACTGATTTTTTTATTTGCAACTATGCTAATTTCAAGCACAATCGATATCGCAAAAATCACCATCGACACGGGCAAAACCATACCAAAGCAACACAGCAAATTCGCAGAATCTAGCGCATTTGAAATGCCAAGCGAGATTGCGCCACTTTTTAGTTTCTCAAAAGAGAAAAATATTTTGATAATTTTTAGCGATATGGTGCAAAGCGATAATTTCACGCAGATTTTAAAGGATGACAAAAATCTCTTTGATGAATTTAGCGGATTTACTTATTTTAGAAATACGCTCTCTGTGGCAAATATCACTTTTGGTTCGGCACCTGCGATAAGTGGCGGGATATATTACTCGCCGATGAATATAAATTCGCGTAATTTATCGCATAATATTATCACTGAGGGGACGCGTGCGGTGGCAGATTCTGCGAATGAGTTTAGCAAGGCGGGATTTAAAGTCGCACTTGGGACGAGCTATCCAAGCAATGATGTGCTTTTAGCAAAAGCACTAAATAAAGATATTTTTATTTTTCCGCAAAATAAGCACCACATTTGGGGCGACTTCTACCGCGCAAACTTCCCGCCAAAGCACATTTCAAGCGATAGCAGACCCATTGGCGAGTTATTTTCCTATGGATTATTTCGCGCTGCGCCATATATTTTTCGCACACGCATTTATTTGCTTGGTGGGTGGATTTTTGGCAATTCTATTTACGCAAATCACTTGCACCACACCACAAATCAAGCAGGATATTTTTTGGCATTTGCAAAGCATATCAAAGCAGATTCTGCGAAACCCACCTTTAAATTTTTATATGAAGGATTGGAGCATTTCCCGTGGATGCTTCGCGCAGATAATGACTGCAAACCAATCGATAGCATCGCGCAATACCGCAATAAACTTATAAATGATAAATCCGACCTTGCCTACTCAAACCACAAATGCTATGTGAAAAACTTGCTAACATTGCTAAATGCGCTAAAAACGCAGGGCATTTATGATAGCACGAAAATCATCATTGTAAGCGACCACGGAAATGGCGGACTTGGTGCGCCAATCATCGACTTTCCAATGCGAGCAGCGAGGAATTCGCATATATTTTTTATGGTTAAAGATTTTAATGCAAAAGGTCGCCTAAAAATCGATGATGAGACTTTCATCACAAATGCCGACACAATGGCGGTGGCGTGCGATGAGATAAACTCCGTGTGTCCAAATATCGCCCCAAGCGTGCTTAAAAATCCTATCAAAAATAGAGAGTTGATTTACACAATCGTAGATGGCGGCACAGGCAGGGAGCAGAATAATAAATATGACATAAATGTCGTATTTAAAGTCAAAAATAACATTTTTGATTTGAAAAATTGGGAGCAAATTAAGTAGATTCTGTGAAATTTGGCGAATCGCAGAATCTGCGTTGATGTAAATTTAGATTCTGCGATTTTGGCGAAATAAAAGCGGAATAAAGGCGAATTCAACGCAAAATAAAATCAAAAACAAAATCAAAATAAAAATAATTTCGCAGAATCTATTTTAAACTCGCTATAATTTCAACTTTGACTTTTGGGGGTAAAAATGGCGAGATTCTGCGAATTTAAGGACTTAAAAGAGATTTTTAGCAAGGTGAAATCCCGCGCGATGGCACTGCTTAGCTTTTTCAACAATGTCGAAACCTACGCCGCGTCACTCTCGCTCTACACGCTCTCTGCCATCGTCCCTGTGATTATCATCATCCTATCAATTTTGCTCTCAATCCCAAACTTTCAATCCCAAATCGGCACGATAAAAGAGCTAATCATCTCAAATCTCTCCCCCACAAACACCGAAATAATCTCGCAGTATTTAGACCAATTTATGCAAAACTCGCAGTCGCTTGGGATGAGCGCATTTATCTACGCGCTCTTTGCCTCCATAATGTTTTTCCGCAATTTGGAAAATATCAGCGCGAAATTATTTGAGAGCAAAAAGCGCAGATTTTTTGACGCGCTAATCGTGTATTGGGCGTTGATGACGCTATTTCCCGTGGGGATTGGAGTGAGTTTATATTTTAGTTTAGAAGTGCAAAGTGCGATAAACAAAACGCAAATCGCCGAATTCATCGACTTTGCGGACATTTTGCCTTTCGCGCTAACTTGGGTGCTATTTTTTATGCTATTTAAGATTTTATCAAATAAACCACTGCCATTTCTCTCGCTGCTCGCGTCATCTTTTATTACGATGTTTGTGTGGAGCGTGCTAAAATGGGCGTTTGTGTATTATGTGTTTTATAATAAAGCGTATAGCACGATTTATGGTTCGTTTTCGATTTTGATGTTTTTTATTTTGTGGATTTACTGCTCGTGGATTGTGGTGCTGTATGGAATGCGCCTAACGCAGGGATTTGTAAGCAATTTCGGCGGGAAAAAAGATGAGAGTATGCTGATTTAAAAAAATTGATTTGAGTTTTAAGGGGGCAAAAGATGATTTATGTGGCGATTTTGGGAGTGATTTTTGGCGTGGTGGGCGTAGTTTTGGCGGTGATTTTCGCTTTATCAAAAAAGCAAATGGTGGATAAAAATAAATTCCTAGATTCTGCGAATCGCGTGAATGAAGCGCGTATCATCGATTTGGAAAACGCACTTGATAATCTAAATGAAGAAATGCGAAAAGTAAGCGATGAGCGCGCTTCGCTTCGCACTGCATTAGATTATGAAAAGGAAATCCGCGCAAAAGAAAAAGAATTTTTCGACACGCTAAAAGAGCAGAGCAAAAGCGAGTTTAAGGCACTCTCGCAGGATATTTTAAGCAAAAATTTAGAAAGCGGAGCGCAGAATCAAAAAGAGCAACTAAACTCACTTCTAAAACCCCTGCAAACGCAAATTGACGCATTTAAACAGCAAATTAGCGAAATTCACAATGATGATATAAAAGAGCGAAGCAATCTAATGGCAGAAATACGGCATTTGAAGGATTTAAACATTCGCATTTCCGCAGACGCCGATAATTTAAGCAAGGCATTAAAGGGGAATAATAAGACGCTTGGCGATTGGGGCGAGATGATTTTGGAAAATCTGCTTGCAGATTCCGGACTTGTAAAAGGGCGGGATTATAATCTCCAAGAGACGCAGAAAAACAATGAAGGCAAGTCTCTGCGACCCGATGTGATTATAAATCTGCCGAATAATAAAAAAGTCATAATCGACTCAAAGGCGAATATTAAGGATTATGAGCGGTTTGTAAGTGGCGATTCTGCGAATAATAATGATTTATTAGCGCATATTATGTCGCTAAAAACGCACATAAAAGAACTCAGCAAAAAGAGTTACGAAAGCGCGATGGATGGCGGAAGCTTGGACTTTGTGCTTATGTTTATCCCCATCGAAGGGGCGTTTTTGGAGGCAGTGCGATATGATAATGAATTATTTTTATACGCGTATCAAAAAAATATCATTTTGGTTAGCCCTACCACGCTTCTTGCGACACTGCGGACGATTGCAAACATTTGGCGAAATGAAAGGCAGTATAATAATGTCGCTGAGATTTTAAGCACGGCAAGCTCGCTGTATGATAAATTTAGCGGATTTTATAGCAGTATGGAAAGCGTGGGAGACAACCTAAAAAAGGCGGATGAAGCGTTTCAAAAATCGCTAAATCAGCTAAAAGATGGCAAAGGTTCGATTTATAGCAAGGTGCAGAAATTAGAGGAATTAGGCGTGAAATACAAGGCAAAATTAGCGGAAAATTAGGGGAGATTCTGCGAAATTCGCAGAATCTAGCGTTAAATTTTTTCTTAACATTTATTTGCTACACTTCGCCGATAAATTCAACCAAAAAAGGACAGCACGATGGAAAACTTTCAAAATGAGATTAAAGATGGATTTGTGATTGCGGACTTTTATGCGCCGTGGTGCGGAGACTGCGTCCGCATTGCGCCGATTTTAGCGGAGTTAGAGAGCGAATACAAAGTGATAAAAATCAATATTGACGCACACGAAGCACTCGCCCAAAACTTTGAAATCCGCAGAATCCCCACTTTGATATTCTTTAAAAACGGCGTAGAGGTGGGAAATAGACTAGTTGAACCCAAATCAAAAAAAGAAATTTTGGATGAAATCGAAAAATTGAAATGACAAAAAATATTTTTATTGCGATAATTTTGAGTGCCGTTTTTATCGCGTGTGCTAGGCAAAATATCGCCCTGCCAAACGCGAAATACAATATCACCGCCATTTCGTTAAATGATATATTGTTAGAGTCGCCCAAGGGAGCGCATTTCAGCGTGAAAGATAGTGAGATTTTTGGCAAGGCGGGGTGCAATAATTATTTTACTTCGTTTGCTTGGGTGGATGAAAATATTATCGAAATTAGCGCAAATGGCGGTTCTACGCGGATGATGTGCGCTCAGGCGGAGATGGAGTTTGAGCGGATATTCTTGCAAAATTTGGCAGGGAAGTTTAATGTCGCAAATGTGAAAAACGCCATAATCCTTGATAATGGGCACTTTACAATCACTTTGCAACGATAGAGTTTTGCGCGATGAAACTTGCCGTTTTTGACTTTGACTCAACGCTAATGGATGGCGAGACGATTGATGAGTTAGCAAAGGCGCACGGCGTGAGTGAAAAAGTCGCTAAAATCACGCATTTAGCGATGGATGGCAAGTTAGATTTTTATGAAAGTTTAAAAAAACGCGTGGCATTTTTGCGCGGTATGAGTGAGCAAAAAGCACGAGCGGTGTGCGAAAACTTGCCTTTGATGGAGGGCGCGGTGGAGACTATCGCTTCGCTAAAAGAGCGCGGGTATAAAATCGTATGTTTTAGCGGTGGATTTTCTCTTGCGACAGCGCATTTTAGGGAGATTCTGCGAATTGATGCGGAGTTTAGCAATATTTTACACGCAAAAGATGGCGTTTTAAGCGGTGAAGTGGGCGGTGAGATGATGTTTGGCACTTCAAAAGGGCAAATGCTTTGCAAGGTGCAAAATCTGCTTGGCATTTCGCCTGAAAATACCCTTGCGGTGGGCGATGGCGCAAATGATATTGCGATGTTTCAACACGCAAAGCAAAAAGTCGCCTTTTGCGCCAAAGACGCGCTAAAAAGGGAGGCAAATATCATCATTTCACGCAAGGATTTAAGAGAGATTCTGCGATATGTTTAAGGGAGAGCAAAATGGATAATTTTAGTTTGTGGTGCGACTTTGTGGAGCGAGAATTTTTGCAAAATGAGTTTCGTGCGATGATAGGGCGGGGCGAGATTTGCGGGGCGACAAGCAATCCTGCGATTTTTGCAAATGCGATTTTAAATAGTGTGGCGTATAAAAGCGCGATTGAAAAACTGCGTGGTGAGGGGCATAGCGCGAAGCAAATCTATGAAAATCTCGCATTTAGCGATATAAAAAGTGCGGCAATTAGTCTTTTGCCCCTGTGGGAGCGAAGTCGCGATGATGGATTTATCAGCATTGAGATTGACCCGATGCTATGCGATGATGCCGCGCAAAGTATCGATGAAGGGCGGCGCATTTTTGAGTGCATAAATATGCCAAATGTGATGATAAAAGTCCCCGCCACACGCGCTGGATTTGAGGTGATGAGTGCGCTTTATAAAGATAAAATCAACATTAACGCAACGCTAATTTTCTCGCAAAATCAAGTGCAAAGTTGTTTGGACGCGCTTGGGAGCGACTTTGCAAATGATGAGTATGCGCCAAAGGCGGTGATTAGCGTGTTTGTCTCGCGCTTTGATAGATTTGTAGATTCTGCGAAAAGTGCTGAATCTAGTGCGAAATCCGCCGAATCGCCCGTAGATTCTGCAAATGTAGATTCAGCGAATTTAGATTCAGCCCCCAAACTTGGCATTTATAATGCGATGAAGTGCTATGAGAAAATTGAGCGATTTGGCTCTCCGCATATTCGCACACTCTTTGCCTCCACAGGCGTGAAGGGCGATGCGCTTTTTGCGTCCTATTATGTGGCAAACTTGCTTTTGCCCCGCTCCATAAACACCGCGCCACTGCCGACAATTCGGGATTTTGTAAAGCAAAAGTGCGATTTTGTGAAAGTGCCTAGCGATGTGGATGAAGTTTTGGGGTATTTTAGCGTGGAGGCAATCGCGCAAAATCTGCTAAATGACGGATTAAGCGCATTTCAAAATGAGTTTGAGAAAATGCTAAAAAGCATTTAGATTCTGCGAAAAATATATTAGATTCTGCGTTTTTCATAAAATCGCAGAATCTAAACGCAGAATCACACGAAATTCGCAGAATCTAACGCAGAATCTTCGCAAAATCACACGAAAAACGCAGAATCTTTGGCAGATTCTGCAAAAATCGCAGAATCTAAATCTAAATCCGCGAAGCAAGTCTCGCAATGATGGCGTAGTGGCGATTTGTGTTTGATTTGTGGATTGCTTCGTTGCACTCGCTTACGCTTCGTGCGCCTCGCAATGACGGGCGGGGGATTCGCATTTTTTTTGGATTGCTTCGATTCGGCGTTGCCGAATCTCGCAATGACGGAGTTTGGCGATTCGTAGATTGCCACGATTTGCCAAAGGCAAATCTCGCAATGACAGATATTTTTTATTTTTGCCCCTTATTTCGCAATTTTGCCTTTCCTGCGATGATGAATCGTAAGGCGTTTAGTTTGACAAATCCTTGCGCGTCTTTTTGATTATACACGCTGTCTTCCTCAAATGTGCTGTATGCGACATTGAAAAGCGAATTTTTGGATTCGCGCCCTAGCACGATGACATTGCCTTTGTAGAGTTCTAAGCGGACGATTCCGCTGACATTGCGCTGTGTTTTGTCGATTAGTGCTTGAAGTGCCTCCCTCTCGGGGCTAAACCAATATCCATTATAAATCAAACTCGCATATTGTGGCATTATGCTATCTTTCAAATGCGCTTCTTCTCTATCAAGCGTTAGCGATTCGATTGCGCGGTGGGCTTTTAGGTAGATTGTCCCGCCGGGCGTTTCATAGCAACCGCGCGATTTCATTCCCACATAGCGATTTTCTACCAAATCCAATCGCCCGATGCCGTGCTTTGCGCCTAATTTGTTTAGTGTGTCCCAAAATTTCGCGGGGCTTAATTTTTTGCCGTTAATTGCCACGCCATCGCCGCCTCTAAATTCGATAGTGATGATTTCGCTTTGATTTGGGGCTTTTTTAGGATTTACGCTCCATCGCCACATAGATTCTTCGGGTGCAACGCTAGGATTTTCAAGCCCTAAGCCCTCATAGCTGATATGAAGCAAATTTGCGTCCATAGAATAGGGCGATTTATTTCTTTGCTTTTCGATTTTTATGCCCGAATCTTGTGCGTATTTTAACAATTTCTCACGGCTATTTAAATCCCACTCCCTCCACGGGACGATGACTTTTATATTTGGATTTAGCGCGTAAGCCCCTAACTCAAATCGCACTTGGTCATTGCCCTTGCCTGTCGCGCCGTGTGCGATTGCATCGGCTTTGGTTTTGTTTGCGATTTCTACCAAATGCTTTGTGATTAAGGGACGCGCAATGCTTGTGCCTAGCAAGTATTCGCCCTCATATACGGCGTTTGCGCGAAACATAGGGAAAACAAAATCAGCGATAAATTCTTCTCTCAAATCTTTGATGAAAATATTGTCTTTTTTGATGCCAAGTGAGAGTGCCTTTGCCCGTGCTGGTTGTATTTCTTCGCCCTGCCCGATGTCTGCGGTAAAAGTGATTACTTCGCAACCATAATTATCCCCAAGCCATTTCAAAATCACGCTTGTATCAAGTCCGCCACTATAAGCCAAAACGACTTTTTTAATGCTTTTTTTTGCCATTTTTCTAACTCCAAAATATAAATTTAAAAAAGCGCAATTTTAGCATTTTTATGTAAAAATGCGAGTATAATTTCGTTTATAGATTCTGCGAAAGGGTGAAAAATGATAGAAAATTTAGCAAAGATTGACCAAATCACAAGTTTGCATAAGAATAACGAACTGCAACTTTTGTGCTTTAAGCTCGATAGGGACGGCGATTTGTATGCGACAAATGTCTTTAAGATTCGCGAGGTGATTAAATATGAAGGCGAAATCACAAAGATTAGCTATGATAAATGCTCCCTGTTGGAGGGGCTTATCACCATTCGCAACCTTACCATTCCGCTTGTGGATTTGAAAAAGTGGTTTTATTATGATGTGCATAACAAAGGCAAGGATTTATCCACGCGAATCGTGCATAATGACAATCTAAATGGCGATATTGTGATGATTTGCGAGTTTTCGCGATGGACGATTGGCGTGCGAATCTATGAGGCAGATAGGATTTTGAATAAAAAATGGACAGAGATTGAGCAAAATAGCGGGATTGTCGGTAGCTCGAATAATAATAAACTCGTGGGGCGGACGCGGTATTTTGATGGGAGCTTGGTGCAAATCGTGGATATTGAAAAAATGCTTGTTGATGTGTTCCCGTGGATTGATGAAGAAAAAGAGGCAGAGTTAAAGCGAGTGAAAAAAGTGCAAACGGATAAAGTCGTCCTAATCGCCGATGATAGCCCTGTGGTGCTAAAAACTATGCAGCTGATTTTGGATAAGCTTGGCATCGCGCATAATGATTTCATAAACGGCAAAACCTTGTTAGATTACCTATTTAGCGATGATTGCGAGCTATCAAAGATTGGTATGATAATTACGGATTTGGAGATGCCAGAGACTTCGGGATTTGAGGTTATAAAGCAGGTTAAGACAAATCAAAAAACCGCGCACATCCCTGTGGTGGTGAATTCATCGATGAGTGGCAGTAGCAACGAAGAGATGGCGATTTCGCTAAATGCAAATGAATTTATCTCAAAGTCAAATCCGCTAGAAATCGAAGCGTGTATGCACAAATATTTGATTGATGCGTGAGATTTGCAGAATCTTTGTCATTTTGAGCGTAGCGAAAAATCTCAAAATCGCAGAATCTTTGGGCGATTTTCGCAGATTTGGGCGAATCGCAGAATCTAAACTAAAAAAAGAGCAAAAATGCAAAAAAATTTTTTTATAAAATATAGCAGTGTTTGGCTGTGTGTGGTTAGTGTGGCGGTGTTTTTTGCATTTTTTGATAAAAGTAAAATTAGCGCGAATATTTTGGATTTATTCCCAAAAGTCGAGCAAAGAGAGCTAATTGACATTCATTTGGAGCTTGCCTCGCAAAATGAGCTTTTAATCGCGTTGCCTGAATCTAAAAAAAATAGCGCAGATTCTGCGATAAAAACCAAAAATCCCTCCACTATTGCTAAAAATACCCCACCCCAAACCCCTCCCGCAAGGGGAGGGGCTTCTAATTCCTCCATTGCGGAGGCTAAATCTAAAACTTCCCCTTTTTTTGCGGAGGTTGAATCTCAAACTTCCCCCTCCCTTGCGGAGGGGGCTAGGGGGTGGGTAGATTCTGCGCCAAATGCAAAAGATTCTGCGATTTTAACCAAACTCAAATCCATCGATAAAATCACCCAAATCACGCACTTAAAAGATAATATTTATAACATCAATTTCACAAAAGATACAAGCACGGCGGACTTTTATGATGAGTTTAAAACCGCCACAAAGGATATTAAGGGGCTTCGCTACTTTTCAAGCGATATTTTGCGAATCGAAAATGACAGCGGGATTTTTAGCGATATTAGCGTGATTACGGCGAGTTCAGTGGTGTTTCTAATCCTGTTGTATCTCTTTATCTTGCGAATCCCGTTTTTGTCGCTAAATACGCTACTCACCATTGCTTCGGCAAATCTGCTTGGCATTACGGCACTCACGCAAATCTATGAAAATGTCAATATTATGGCATTAGAATTTGGCGTGGCGATTGGCAATTTGGCAATCGATTATATGCTTCATCACCACTTTTTTAGGCACTATATGCACAAATTTGCGTTTAATAAATCCGTGTTTTATGGTTTTATCACAAGTTTTATTGGGTTTTTTATCTGCCTTTTTATCCCATTTCCGCTACTAGCGCAACTCTCACTTTATGCGATGATTTGTCTGCTTGTGTCGTATTTGAGTTTTGGGCTTTTGTATCAATTTATCGGGTTTAAAAAGCCCATTTTTTATCGTAAGATTCGCCGTTTTCGCCGTCCCAAAGTTAGTAGCAAAATCATTGCTGTGATTGCTGTGATTGCACTAGCTGTGAGTGCTTTTAATATGGAGTTGGATTATGATTTGGAGCGATTGGATTACCAAAATAAGGCGCGTTTGGCGGATAAGGATTATTTTAAAAATGTGCTTGGAGAGAGCGTTGAAATCTTAATAATTAGCGATTCGCGCGAATCTCTGCCACAAAAAGCAATGCAAGTCGCACAAAAGGCGCAAATAAAAAGCGACATTCGCAATTTAGCAGTTGTAGAGCATAATGGCAAATTTTACAGCGCGATTAGCGTGGAGGGCGTGGATTCGCTTCAAAATTTGGACTTTGTAGAAACTCGCTCCATTGAAACGCTAAGCAACGAAATCACAAGCGGGATTTACAAGCCTATGCTTTTGATTTTGGCTATCGTCATCTCATCGATGATTGCAATCGTGCTTTTAATCACGCGCTCACTCACAAGTCTAGTGTATATCATCGCGCCACTCGCGGCAATTTTTGTGTATTTTTTAGGCATAAAGGTAAATATTATGCACCTTTTTTCGCTTCTAATCGTAGTGGTTTCATCAATCGATTATGGCATTTATGTGAAAAATGAGGGCGAAAATATCAAAACGCTTCACGCCATAATTTTCTCCGCGCTTACGACAATCGCGGGATTTGGCTTTTTGTCTTTTAGCAAGATTTTGGCATTGCAAAGCTTTGGCATTACCATAATAATCGGGCTTGGCGTGATTTTGCTACTTTTGCTGTTTCAAAGACGCAAGGCTTTTACTAAATCAAATTAAAAGGATTCAACAATGCTTCAAATGATAAATCTCTCAATGCGCTACCCCACCAAAAAACTCTTTGAAAATGTGAATCTTAGCCTAGATTCAGGCAAACGCTACGGGCTTATCGGCGCAAATGGCGCGGGAAAATCCACGCTATTAAAGATTCTCTCAGGCGAGGACGAAGCCACAAGTGGCGAAGTGGTAATCGCCCCAAATGCAAGATTGGGTGTGCTAAAACAAGACCAATACGCCTATGAAAATCTAAGCCTAAAAGATGCCGTGCTTATCGGCAACAAACGCCTCTATGACGCAATCAAACGCAAAGAATGGCTCTATGAAAATGGCGATTTAAGCGATGAAAAAGTCAATAACGAGTTAGGCGATTTAGAAATGATTTGCGCGGAGGAAGACCCTACTTATGAGTGCGAAGTGGTGATTGAGCGGATTTTGGAGGATTTGGGATTCCCAGCTAAAAGCCATCAAAACCTTATGAGTAGCCTTACAGGCGGGGATAAATTTAAGATTTTGCTTGCCCAAGTGCTATTCCCAAAGCCTGAGATTTTATTGCTTGATGAGCCCACAAACAACCTTGATTTGCCCTCAATCGCGTGGTTAGAAAACAACTTAAAGCATTATGAGGGCGTGATAGTGGTGATTAGCCACGATAGGCATTTTTTAAATTCTATTTGCACGCATATTTTGGATATGGATTTTGGCTCTGTGCGCGAGTTTAGCGGGAATTATGATGATTGGTATATCGCAAGCACCCTTATCGCCAAACAGCAAGAAGCCGAGCGCAACAAAAAGCTAAAAGAAAAAGAGGAATTAGAAAACTTTATCGCGCGTTTTTCAGCAAATGCCAGTAAGGCAAAGCAAGCCACTTCGCGACAAAAGCAATTAGAAAAACTTGATATTTCCGCGCTTAAAGTCAGCTCACGGCGCGACCCTAGCATTGTGTTTAAGCCAAATCGCACCATCGGCAATGAAGCCCTAGAATGTGAGGGAATCAGCAAATCTTATGGAGATAAAAAGGTGCTAGAAAATGTGAGCCTAAAAATCCTGCCAAATGACAAAATCGCGCTAATCGGTCCAAATGGCGTGGGGAAAAGCACACTTTTGCAAATCCTTGTCGAAGTTTTACAGCCTGATTGCGGCAATGTGAAATGGGGCGCGACTACTCATCGAGGCTATTTCCCACAAAATGTAAGCGAAGAGATTAAGAGCGAAGAGACGCTATTTGAGTGGCTACGGGCATTTGATAAGCGCAAAGAAGCGGGTGAGATTCGCAACGCATTGGGGCGAATGCTTTTTAGTGGCGAAGAGCAAGAAAAGCAGGTAAATCGCCTAAGCGGGGGCGAAAAACACCGAATGGTGCTAAGTCGGCTAATGCTAGAGGGCGGGAATTTTTTAGTCCTTGATGAGCCCACAAATCACTTGGATTTGGAGTCTATCATCGCGCTTGGCGAGGCGTTGTATAAATTTAGCGGGAATGTGATTTGCGTAAGCCACGATAGAGAGCTGATTGACGCGTATGCAAATCGCATAATCGAGCTAGTCCCGCAGTTTGAAAAAAATGATAAAAATGGCGCGAATCTCCCCGCCAAAATCATCGACTTTCGCGGAACTTATGAGGAATATTTGGAGAGTAAGGGCATTTAAATTTTAAAATGGAGGAAAAAAATGACAACACATGTGTTTATTGTAGATGCGACAACCTTTAAATATCATTTGGAATATCAATTTGTTGGCACAGGCATGAAAGACATTGTGGTTGATTTTAATAGTAGTTCAAATACAATCCACAAAACACAAACAGAAAACACTATTTTAGGAATGATTGCAGATTTTTCTAGGGTGCAAATTGGGGATTTAGCCATTTTTTATTTGCAACAAAATTTTCATCAAAGTATTTATGAGGGAAAATTTTATGGCGTTTTCAAAATTAAAAGTTTAGTTTTTTTAGATAATAATGATTCGCAACAATTCCTAAAAGATAAACTGCAAAAATCACTAACCTTTCGTTGTTTAATAGAGCCTTATAGTGTTTATGCACAAGGTGTAAGCGAATGGGAAGCATTAGATGAGATTAAGCATATTCACTCGCCAAATCAAATGCTGTGGAGTTTGATTTATAGGAAACTCAAAGGTAATCGTGGAAATACTATGATTACAATGTATGAAAGTGAAAGGCTTACAAAACTCATACGAGATAAAAATTCAAAACAAGTTTTAGAGGGACAAAATTTTAGCTTTGATTTAATCGCACAAAAAATTATTACTATTCAAAATGGACAAAGTTATAGTGGTAGGCAAGAAAATATAGAAATTTTGCCTAGACTTATTCAAAAATACAATAAAAAAAATCAATTTGAGGCACATTTACAAACATATATTTTACAACATTTTTATAACACTCAACTATTTGGTATTTTAGCAAATCAAAATATAGAATGGCTTGGCAATGAAGTAAGCTGTGGTGTTGGAATGCAAAGGATTGATATAGTGGCTTGTATTGGCGAACACGGCAATAATCCTAGAAAAATTATCCCCATAGAGTTAAAATCTACTACTATTTATCCCAGTATCATAATGCAAGTGCAAAGATATGTTGATTGGCTTGAGCAATACTACATTCCTAATTGTGCCTGCGACATTCAACCTATGATTATTTGTAGGCAAACAAATAAAGATTCTAGTGATTATAGAGAATTTAAAAAATCTTGCGAGATATTTAATAAACAAAATAATATCTTGCCACTTTGTTATGTGGAATTTGTAATTAGTGATGATAAAATCCATTTTGAAAAGATATTTTGATGAACTACATAGGCTCAAAAGTCAAATTAAGTGGCTTTATTGTGGATTCTATCACGCAAAAAGTGGCGAAATCTAAGCCACTGCGCGAATGCGTATTTTGCGATTTGTTTGCGGGGACAGGGGCGATTGGCAGGGCGTTTAAGCGCAATGTGCGCAAAGTCATCGCAAATGATAGGGAATTTTATAGTTTCGTGCTAAATCAAAACTACATAGCAAACCACACGCCCATACAAAATCTAGACGCGCTCGTGGCAAACCTCAATAACTTGCAAGGCATAAAGGGCAAAATCTATGAAAATTACTCACTTGGCGGGACGCAAGGTAAGGCACACCAAAGGCTATATTTTAGCGATTCTAACGCGATGAAAATCGATGCGATTCGCGTGAAAATCGAAAATTTAAAGCAACAAAACGCCATAGATTCTAACGCGTATTATTTTTTGCTCGCCTCACTACTAGAATCCGCCGATAAAGTCGCAAATGTCGCCTCTGTGTATGGTGCGTTTCTAAAAAACCTTAAAAAATCCGCGCTTAAAACTATGGAATTTAAGGGTGCGGATTTTGAAATCAATGATAATTCGCACGAGGTTTTTAATGAAAATGCAAGTGATTTAATCGCTAAAATCAAAGGCGATATTCTCTACCTTGACCCGCCTTACAATGCCCGTGAATACGGCGCAAACTACCATTTGCTAAATACAATCGCTTTGTATGATGACTTCACTCCGCAGGGCAAGACGGGACTAAGAGAGTATGCAAAAAGTGATTTTTGCAAAAAGGGCAGTGCATTAAATGCGCTGGAAAATCTTATTAAAAAAGCGGATTTTGAGTGGATTTTTTTGAGTTACAACGATGAGGGGATTTTGGGATTAGAGCAAATCGCAAGTTTGTTTAAAAATTATGGCAAATATGAGCGTGTTAGCAAAATCTATCAGCGATTTAAGGCAGATTCTACGCGCAATCACAAGCAAGAATCCACCATTGAATATTTGCATATTTTGCGAAAAAGTTAGTGAGTTTTTGATAAAATCCAATTTTACCAAATTTCAAAAAGGAAGTATGAAATGAAAAAATACATAAGATTTGCACAAATTGTGCCGTTTGGATTCGCGCCATTTATCATAATTGCCACACTATTTTTTAGTGCTTGTGCCACGCGAAATTGTGTTGCTTGAATCTGAATGCTACGGAGTTGCGCCTAAAAAATGAGCGCGACAAAGAGCGCATTACCACGCGCAAACTTGTGCTACAAGACTGCCAAGAGTGGCTACAAAAAGCGCAAAATCAAGGATTATAAATGTTAGGTTTGGTGTTGCTTTATGTTGGATTGGTGCTGATAAATAACGGGCTTGGCAGGATTCTGCGCTTTGATAGAAAAGCACTTGCCTTTTTAAATATCGTGGTTGGCGTAATTTCGGTGTTTTGCAACTTTGTATTTGTGGCGTTGCTAATCGCCGATGATTCGCAGAATCTCGCCTTTTTTGCCCCCGCAATCGCGCTTCTTTTTGGCATCACATATTTATTCAACGCCTGCAACAATCTCTTTGCGTGGGATTTGCGCCCCTATGGGTATTTCTCGCTGTTTGTGAGTGTGAATGCGATTTTGGCGGGGGTGCTTGACTTTGTGGGATATTTTGGCAGTGCAAACGCCTTTGGTGCGATGATTTGGTGGGCGTGGGCGGTGCTTTGGTTTTCGGGATTTGTAGAGTGCGCGCTTGGCAAAAGTTTAGGCAAATTCTCCGCATATCTTGCGCTAGTTGAAGGCATAATCACGGGGTGGCTCGCTGGGATTTTGATTTTGCTAGGCGTGTGGAGCTGGTAGATTTTGCGCACTAAATTTCACAAATATTTCACACTTCGCCCTTAAAATTGCGCCCACATTTAAAACCAAAGGAGACAAAATGGGAATTTCTAAAAAAAGCTGGATGCAAATCCATCTGTATTTGAGTTTATTTTTCTTGCCGATGTGCCTAATTTATGTGCTTACAGGCATTGGATATATATTTGACTTTAAAGATTCGGCGGGGGCGAAAATCATAGAGTTTGCCTTGCCAAATGCCCCGCAAAAGGGCGCAGAATCTAGCGCGATTATTGAGATTTTGCGTGAAAATAATCTAAAAATCCCGCGCGACACGGAGCTAAAAACGCAAAAAAATGCCCTTACGATGGGCGGACTGAAATACTCTGTCTCGCTTCAAAATAGCGGTGGCGAGTGGAAGGTGCGCGTGATGGAGCGCAGCGTGTATGGTGTTTTGGTGCTGATGCATAAGGCAAAGGGCGCGGTGTATTTTAACGCGCTGGCGGTGTGCTTCGCGCTGTCGTTGGCGATATTTTATCTATCTGGTATCATTATGACTTCATTTTGCAAAAATAAGCGAAAAAGTGCGGGGATTGCGGTGGGGAGCGGACTTATCATTACGATAATCGCGGTGATTTTAAGCGCAATTTAGGGGATTAGATTCTGCGAATTTATGGCGAGATTCTGCGAAATTTGCGAATTTTACTAGATTCTTCGAATCGCACAAAAATCGCAGAATCTGCCTTATTTTCACTAAATATTTTCGCAGAATCTCCCTACAAAATAACCCCAAATCGCAGAATCTCGCGTTAAAATAATCCAAAATTCGCAGAATCTACCGCACACTCCAAAAATCAATCAATATTTTTTGTATAATTCGCACTATGAATCAAAAAAATAATCAGCTAAATAATCAAATCCGTGATGATTTCGCTCAAATCCGTTTGTGGCATTTGGGTGCGGTGGTGGGCGTTTTTGCGCTTTTTTTTGGGACGCTGACGCTATTTGGCTTTACCGATACGCAAACCTATCCGCAAATAAATAAAGACATTTTTATCGCAATAAACGCGCTTTGGCAACACGCGCCCACACTCGCGCACAATCTCACGCAGTTAGGCGATGCGGGTGTGCTTTTTGCGTTTTTGCTCTGCTTTGCGCTGATTGCGCCGAAGTTTTGGGAGGGGCTTATCGCTGGTTCTTTGCTATCCCTTGTGCTAACGCATTTTTTAAAGGCAATCTATGCTATGCCCCGCCCTGCACGGGCTTTTGGCGAAGATGCGTTTAATATCATTGGCGAAAAGCTAATGGGCGCAAATAGCTTCCCATCAGGGCATACCACTACGATTTCTACCACGCTTTGTGTGTTGCTTATCGCTTTTATGCCACGCCTTGCGAAATGGCGTGTGCCTTTTATTGCTGGGATTGTGCTACTTGGCGCACTTGTGGGACTTTCGCGCATTGGCGTTGGGGCGCATTATCCGATTGATGTGCTAGGCGGTGCGCTACTTGGGTGCGTGTGCGGGATTTTTGGTGCGCTTGTGGCTAGTAAAACGCGCATTTTTTCGTGGGTGGATTCGCGCTTTGGTTTGCTTATTTTTGCGCTATTTAGCGCGATTTGCGTGGTTTTGATACTTATCAACAAACACAATCTTTTTGTCCTATATCTCGCGCTAATTTCAGCACTATATTATCTTTTTGCGTTTTTGCGGACATATTTTTCGCGCTCTACAAATAGCGAATCTAGCGCCAAATCCACCAAAAATTCCCACAAATCTAACAAATCTAGCTCTAACGCAATCGCCTTTATTTTGATTTTATCCGCGCTTCAAGTGGTATTTTTTCATTTTCCGCTACTTGCCTTTATCCGTGCAAATCTTGCCCTAGATTCATTTGGTGCGGGTGTGCTTTTTGTCTCTCTTGTGCTATTTTTATTCGCGCTCACCGCATTTATACCATTTTTGCTCTCTCTAATTTCGCTTAAAATCACCAAAATTTGGTTCGCACTCACTTCGCTTACAAATGCGTTGGCGGTGTATTTTGTGGCAACTTATGGCGTGTTTTTGGATAAAACGATGATGGGCAATCTTTTCAACACGCGCTATTCCGAATCAAGCGAATTTTTGTCCATCAAAATGGTGCTTTGGATAGTCGCACTGGGCATTGTCCCGGCGTATTTTGTGCTTTTTCAAAAAATCGCAACGCCCACGCGCAAGGCATTTGCCAAATGTAGCGCACTCACATTTGCCACGCTTATAGTGTTAGCTGGGATAAATTTTCACAATTTGCTGTGGTTTGACAAGCACTCAAAACAGCTTGGCGCACTCTCTATGCCATATTCGTATATCATCAATTCAATGCGATATTTGCAAGGCGAGTGGGCAAAAAACAAGCGCGAGATTCCACTGCCAGATGCCAAAATCACAGATGACAAAAAAGCCGTAGTGGTGCTAGTCATAGGCGAATCGGCTAGAGCGCAAAATTTCTCACTCTATGGCTATGAGCGTGAGACAAATCCGCTTCTAGCGCAAATTGGGGGGGGGCATTTAAAGCACTTTGAGGCAAAGTCAAGCACCACTTACACGAGTGGCTCTGTGAAAAATATGCTCTCACACAAGGACAGCTCTGATTTGTATGAAATCTTGCCAAATTATCTTTCGCGAAATGGTATTAGCGTGGCGTGGCGGAGCGCAAATTGGGGTGAGCCACCGCTTCACATTCAAAATGTTATGGGCTACACCGAGCTATCGCAAAAATACGCGAAGTTTGATGACGGCTATGAATCCGCGCTTATAGTGAATCTAAGCGATGAGATTAAGGTAGCAGATTCGCCAAAAGTGCTTATTGTGATTCACACAAGCACAAGCCACGGACCGACTTATTACAAAAAATATCCGCCAGAGTTTGCGCGATTTGCGCCTGTATGCAAAAGCGTCGAGGGCTGTGCGCAAAGCGAAATCATAAACGCCTATGACAATACGATTTTATACACGGATTTTTTGCTCCACTCCATCATCGAGCAACTGCGCAAACTTAGCGACTATGATAGCACGATGATTTTTGTAAGCGACCACGGGGAGAGTTTAGGCGAAAATGGCGTGTATATGCACGGCGTCCCGATGGCTTTCGCGCCAAAAGAGCAATATGAAATCCCATTTATCGTGTGGAGTTCGCGCCCTAATGGACTCAAAGATTTGGCAAGGGCTTCGCATTTTCATATTTTTCATAGTGTTTTGGGATTTTTAGGCGTGGAGAGCGAAATTTTTGATGAAAAGATGAATATATTTAAGAAGTAAATATTGCTAGATTCTGCGATTTTTGCGTGATTTGCAGAATCTAGCGTAGATTCTGCTATAATCGCCGATTTGAAATCATTTTAAGGTTTATCAAATGCCAAAGCAATCTTTCACCCTTGAATCGCAATATTCCCCCGCAGGCGACCAGCCACAAGCCATTAGCAAAATCACGCGTAGTTTTTCACAAGGGGCGCGATATGCCACGCTACTAGGCGTTACGGGCAGTGGCAAGACATTCACTATGGCAAATATCATCGCTAGCTTAAATATGCCAACGCTCATAATGACGCATAACAAAACCCTTGCAGCCCAGCTTTATAGCGAGTTTAAGGGCTTTTTCCCGCGCAATAAAGTGGAGTATTTCATAAGCCATTTTGACTACTACCAGCCCGAAGCCTACATTCCGCGCAGGGACTTGTTTATCGAAAAAGATTCGAGCATAAATGACGATTTGGAGCGACTGCGCCTAAGCGCGACTACTTCGCTACTTGCGTATGATGATGTCATAGTCGTGGCGAGCGTGAGCGCGAACTACGGGCTAGGCAACCCCGCTGAATACCTCACAATGATAGAAAAAATAGAGGTAGGCGAGTCGCGCAACCAAAAAGAGTTTCTCATCAAACTTGTCGATATGGGCTACACGCGCAATGATACGGCGTTTGAGCGCGGGGAGTTTCGCGTGAGCGGGGAGGTGGTGGATATTTTCCCAGCGTATAATGAGAGCGAGTTTATCCGCATAGAGTTTTTTGGCGATGAGGTGGAGCAAATCGCGGTGTATGAGGCACTAGAGCGACAAAAGCTAAAAGTGCTAGATTCATTTGTGCTGTATGCGGCAAATCAATTTATAGTCGGGGCAAATCGCCTAAGCGAGGCGATTCACAATATCGAAGTGGAGCTAGATTCTAGACTTTCAGAATTTAAAGCGCAAAATAAAGAAGTCGAATATCAGCGGTTAAAGGGACGCACGGAGTTTGATTTAGAGATGATTCGCGAATCAGGCATTTGCAAGGGCATCGAAAACTACGCGAGACATCTCACAGGCAAGAAAGCAGGGGAGACGCCATATTGCCTGTTAGATTATTTCGAGCAAAAAAACAAGCCCTACTTAGTCATAGTCGATGAGTCCCACGCGAGCCTGCCACAATTTGGCGGAATGTTCGCAGGCGATAGAAGCCGCAAAGAAGTGCTTGTGGAGTATGGATTTCGCCTACCTAGCGCACTAGATAATCGCCCACTAAATTTCGATGAGTTTATCAACAAAGCACCGCATTATCTTTTCGTATCTGCCACCCCTGCGGATTTGGAGCTTAATTTAAGCAAGGGGCAGATTGCCGAACAAATCGTCCGCCCCACAGGACTGCTTGACCCAAAAGTCGAGGTAAAGGATAGCGCAAATCAAGTGGCGATTTTATACGATGAGATAAAGGCGGTTTTGGCGCGTGGAGAACGAGCGATTGTGGGGACGCTGACTAAAAAAATGGCAGAGGATTTATGCAAATATTACAACGAATTAGGGCTAAAAACGCAGTATTTGCATAGCGACATTGACGCTATTGAGCGCAATCATTTGATACGCGGTTTGCGTTTGGGTGAATTTGATGTGCTAATTGGCGTAAATCTACTGCGCGAGGGCTTGGATTTGCCCGAAGTGAGTTTGGTAGCGATTTTGGATGCGGATAAAGAGGGCTTTTTGCGAAGTGAGACAAGTCTCATTCAAACGATGGGACGCGCTGCGCGAAACATTCACGGCAAAGTCATATTTTTCGCACAAAAAATCACAAAGTCAATGCAAACTGCAATCGATACCAGCGAATACCGCAGGGCAAAGCAAGAGGCACACAACAAAGCGCATAACATTATCCCAAAAACCACCGCGCGAAAATTAGAAGATGAGCTAAATATCGAAGTTTCGCACAAACCGCGCCCAAAAATCGGCAAAATCCCAAAGAGCGAACGCGATAAAATCATCAAAGAGATGACAAAAAGAATGTTTGAGGCAAGTAAAAAACTAGAATTTGAAGAAGCCGCACGAATCCGCGATGAAATCGCAAAGATACGCAAAGGGTAGATTTTGCGAATCGTGCGTGAATCGTAGAATCTAGCGCGAAAAAAATCTGTCATTGCGAGGCGAATCGCAGATTCGCGTAAAGCAATCCACGAATCCCCTTTTCGTCATTGCGAGATTCGGCAACGCCGAATCGAAGCAATCCACAAATCAAACACGAATCGCAAATATTTTCGTCATTGCGAGTCCTTGCCAAAGGCAAGGGCGAAGCAATCCGTAGGATTTGCGAACGCAGTGAAGCAACCATCCAAATCACGCGATTTCAATCAAAAATAAAAATAAATGACCCAAATTTGAATCAATAAATAATTTGCATTTAGATTCGCTTTAAAGTCCGAGATTCACCCTTGATTCAAAAGTCGCTGAAATAGATTGCTTCGGCGAATCGTAGATTCGCCTCGCAATGACAAGGATTTTTGCATTTGATTTGCGCTTAATGCCACTCGCAATGACAAAAAATCACAGAATCTAAATTAGTTTCTACGATTCAAAATCTCGCGCAATCCGCACTCTAAAATGTATAAATATATCTTATAATCCCATACATCGTATTTTTGCCTTTAAAACGCCACACTCCAAAGCGTGGTTGTAGCACAAACTCAAATGCGTTGTGGTCGTAGATTATAAGACGCGCGCCGACATTTAAATCCACCGTCCAATCAATATCGCCAAGACCCTGTCCGCAAACTTCTTCATTTGAATCACTCCAAACATAAGTCTCTTTGTGGCATTGATGGTTAAGTCCAAAGCCAAAGCCAGAGCGCACACCAGCAAGCACGCCGACTTTGAACGCTTCTGTTTGGTAGATATTAAAGAGCGTATCGATAGTCAATCCTAAAAAATGTGCAGTTAAATCAGAATCCTTTGTCCTGCGGTAGTTATAGTCTAAATAAAGGCGCATTCCAAAGATTCCGCTCTCACCAAAGAATGTTTTATGCCCCAAAATCACTTCTGCGCCGTAATCAAATCGCTTTTGTGAAATATTGTATGGTTCAAAAAACTTAGCTTCATCTGCACTTCCAATAGGTCCGCCCATAATAAATCCCACGCCTATCATCCATCCGCTTTCCTCTTTTGTGGATTGTGCGATTTGGGTAGATTCTGCGCCTTTGTTTGAATCATCACTCGCAGAATCTGTGGGATTTTTCGCTGAATCTTTCGCAGAATCTGCGCCTTTTTTCGCATCATCTTTCGCTGAATCTTTTTTGGATTCTTTTTTAGATTCTGCTGATTTATCGCTTTTTTTGTCAATGTGCTGTGGCGCAGAATCTTTTGTAGAATCTTTCGTAGATTCTGCGTTCTCTACGCTAAAAAGCACCAAAGGCAGAGCAAAAATTATGCGTAAAATTTTAGAATTTATACGCATAGCCCGCCCCTATCCATCCGCCGATACCGCCCCATCGAATGCTTAAATACGCTTGATGCTTGATATCATAGTAGTAATGAAGCCCCGTGCTAAACTCATAGGCAAATGCAGCCGCAGTGGCACTTGTGCTAGAAGCACCAGAAGCGCCAATGCCGTTTTTGTAGCTTATGCTTGTTGTAACGATATTTGCCCCAAGTCCGATAGGCGCGATATTCCACCCAAGCGTGTGTTTGCCAATGCTTAGAAAATCCCAAATAAACTGCGGTGCTACGCGAATGCCAACGGTGTGATAATCAATAGAATAACTGCTAAATGGATAATCATACGAACTATACGAATATCCCACACGCCCCATTAGTCGCACACCTAAATGAAAATGTGGCTTATCATAAAAATACCACTGATATCCGCCAATCGCCGCTATGCTCCACCCCGGCGCAAACTCAAAGTCCGCCCCGACAAATGCGCCCTCTTTTGACTTCGCGCTTATAGTCCAATCCTGCGCATTTAGCGCGTTTGTGCCAAATATGCAAAATGCAAATACAATCGCCAAAAATGCCTTTTGAAGTGTGTGTGAGAATTTGAAAGAGTTATGAGAGATTTTGAGCGTTTTAGCTAAATCCCCCCCCCATTTGAAACACTAACGCCACTAAAATAAAAAGTTGTCATAATCAATCCTTTCAAAAATAAAATATTGCAAAAATGCCAAATGCCAAAATTGCAAGGCGAAATTTTAGCAAAAAAATATGCGAAATTTGAAAAATTTTTGAAAAAATATAAGATTTAAGTGCAGAATCTCTCAAAAATCAAAGTAAAATCTACGATTTAGATTGCCACGAGAGTTCGCATTAGCTCATTCTCTCGCAATGACGAAGTTTTGGGGCAGATTCTGCGATTTAAAGATTCTGTGATTTTAGATAAAAAGGAACGCAAAAAATGATAAAAGAAGCGATTTTGGCACTCACACAAAGGCAAGATTTGAGTTTCACAGAGGCGCGCGAAGTGATGAATGAGATTATGCAGGGCACTGCTAGTCCAGCGCAGATGGCGTCATATCTCACCGCATTAAGCCTAAAAGGTGAGAGTATCGATGAAATCACGGGTAGCGCGATGAGTATGAGAGAGCATTGCATAAAACTTTTGCATAATCACAATGTGCTTGAAATTGTCGGCACAGGGGGCGATGGCGCAAATTCGTTTAATATCTCTACCACCGCGTCCCTTGTCGTATCAAGTGCGGGGGTGAGCGTGGCAAAGCACGGCAATCGCGCGGCAAGCTCCAAAAGTGGCGCAGCTGATGTGCTAGAAGCACTTGGCGTAAATATCAATCTCCCGCCCGAGCGCAGTTTGGAGCTACTCCAAACAATCCACATTTGCTTTTTGTTTGCGCAAAATTACCATATCGCTATGCGCTATGTCGCGCCCATTCGCAAAGAGCTAGGCATTAGGACGATTTTTAACATTTTAGGACCGCTCTCAAACCCCGCTGGTGCGAATATGGAGCTTATGGGCGTGTATGATGAAAGCCTTGTGAAGCCACTAGCGCGGGTTATGAATAATTTGGGCGTGAAACGCGCAATGGTAGTCTTTGGCAAGGACAAACTTGATGAAATCTCAGTGAGCGCGGAAACTGCCGTGTGTGAAGTGATAGAGGGGCAGTTTAGAGAGTATGAGATTGCGCCTAGCGACTTTGGCTATCCATTGCGCCAAAAAGATGAGATTCGCGGGGGCGATGCGGTGCAAAACGCCAAAATCACGCGTGAGATTCTAAGTGGCAAAGAGATGGGGGCAAAGAGAGAAGCTGTGTGCCTAAACGCTGGGGCTGCGCTGTATGTCGCCAATAAAGTGAGCGATATAGCGCAAGGCGTGAAAATGGCAGAATCGCTGATTGATTCAGGCAAGGCTTTGGCGCAATTAGAGCGGTTTATCGTAGAGAGCAATAAAAATTAGGCAAGATTCACGCTTAAATTTTTAGATTCAAAAGGGGTAAAAAATGAAAAAAATAGGTTTGGTAATTTTGGTGGCGGTTTTGTCGATTGCGTTTGTAGCGTGTGAATTTAGATAATTCACACAAATCTAGTGAATTTAATGCGAATCTAGCGTGAATCTAATTTTATCGCAAATCAAACACGAATCTAAAAAACGCGAATTTTCGCTACAATCACACTTTTAAATTTTAAAAACACAAAGGATTTTTATGCCAAAGCTACGATTTCTCGCGCTATTGTTGATTTTCACGCTAAATGTCGCAAATGCTATGTTTGACTACAATATTCTTAACATACGATTTGAGTTAGTAAGCGAATATGATTCATTGCATTGGGATGGGCGTAACAAAGACTTAATCACGCCAAAAGATTTAGCAAACTTGCAAGACAAAGACTACAATGCCTTTGGGATTCCCCTGCCAAAGCAAATCATTTTTGAAGTCCTAGATTTTCATAAAAATCACAATGATGAGTTTTCGTTGCTGGTAAAGCAATATCCATTTTCTCAGCTAATCTTTTCGCAATGGCAGACTATCAAACTCTACGAAAAGCACAAAGAGCTAACAAATAATCCAAAATTAACATACAAAGACTTTATGCAAAAGAATTTTAGATTTACCTATAATGGCAAAAATCTAAACATTTATGAAGCAATCGCAAAAATGAAGCTACAAGAGAGAAATAATGCAAACAACGAATTATATCGTGGCATTGATGACTATTGGACTACGCTTGTTGGTGGCACTGAAAATCTAACGCTTTATGACTTCATCTATGACATTATCCCAAATTCTATTAAGAGAGAGTTTTTAAAAGATAAATCCACTATGAAAGCCTACTTGCCACTTAAAAGCGAATCCTTTGAATATACGCAAAATAACTTTAAAGACAAAATACAATTACACGCAAATATCTATGGCGATAAGCCCTTTAATGAAAAAAATATCAAAAAGCAATGGCATACCATAAACGCGCTCAATCTCAAAGGCTATGACATAGATTCAAAAGAACTCATAATCCCAAAGGCAAAGCACAATAAATTAGGCATAGTTTATGATGAGATTTGGGAGCTGGTGAATGTAAATCAAAATGATTTGGAGTATTTTACATTTTGGGAGTTTGAGAGTGTCCCCGCTCCAGAATTAACAGAATATGAACTTGATGAAGATGGCGTAAAACACGCGCTAGGCTGGTGGAACAAATATGTTTTAGATTACAAAAAAAAGGCTTCTTGGGAGGATATTCTTGATTTTATGCAATCATATGACCCTTATGCTAGTAGTTATTTGGGCTTATATAGTGGCGAAATTTGGGATAGAGGCTCTGCATATATCTCAAGTAGCAAAATCATAAAAATCGCTGCTACGCAATATTACCAAGCACAAACATTGATTTTGCATAATAATTTTTCTACAAACAACGCTTTATTTGAGGAAGCAAGGCAACAAATAAGAAAAAACCCAGAGACAGACTTTTATCCAACAAGTAGAGCCGCTTGTGCTGAATATTGCCATTATGTCGCAGGATTTCGATTAGACATTTATCTAGGCTACCGCTTCAATCAAGCATTGGCGTTGGCGTTTGTAGGCGCGTATCATACAAATCCGCAATAAAGGGAATAAATGGACATTTTAGCAAAGATTATAAAATCTACAAAAGCGCGAGTAGAGCGAGAAAAGGCGCAAATCCCTTTTAATGAAATGCGTGAAAAAGCCGAATCGCTGTATAAAAATCAATGCGAATCGCGTGAATCTAGCGCGGATTCGTCATTGCGAGATTTGGCAATAAAACCGCCCTTTGCGTTTGAAAAGGCGTTAGATTCTAGTGCAAATGTGGCGCGAAATGTAGCGGATTCGCACATAGATTTGAGCGTGGATTCAAGCCAAAATGGCGTAGATTCGCGCCACACAATGCGCTTTATTTGCGAAGTCAAAAAGGCTTCGCCTTCAAAAGGCATTATCGCCCAAGATTTCCCCTATCTCCAAATCGCGCGGGATTATGAGAATGCGGGAGCGGATTGCATTTCCTGCCTTACCGAGCCAGAGTATTTTTTGGGCGCGGATAGCTATTTGCGCAAGATTGCAAAGGCGGTGAAAATCCCTGTGCTACGCAAGGATTTCATCATCGATAGCTATATGATTTATGGTGCGAAAGTTTTGGGCGCGGATTGTGTGTTGCTCATCAGCGAGGTGTTGGAGTTAGCGCAAATGGTGGAGTTTTGCGACATTGCCAAATCGCTTGGATTAAGTGTCTTGATAGAATCTCATAGCGAATCTGCCTTGCAAAATGCCCTGCAAACCTCCGCGAAACTCATCGGCGTAAATAACCGCGATTTGCGGAGTTTCAAAGTGGATTTAGGCACGAGCATTCGCCTAAAAAGGCTTGTCCCAAAGGATAGAATCTTTGTAAGCGAATCAGGAATCGCCACAAGAGAGGACATCGCCCTTTTGCAATCGCACGACATAAACACCGTGCTCATCGGCGAATCGCTAATGCGCGAAAGCGACAAAACCCACGCATTAGCAAATCTAAAAGGCGCGAATTTGTGAATCCAAATTTTGCTACAATATCGCCATAGATTTTACAAAAGGAATGCAAAATGACTTTAATTATCCAAAATGTCAAAGAGGAATTTTTAAGCGATTTTGAAAAAGTCGCAAAAAATGCGAATGCTACGATTTTGCGGCAAGATTCTAAAAAAGGCGAATCTAATTTTGAAAAATTGCGCAAAGAAATGCTAGATGATTTGCGTAAATCCCACAATCGCGCCGTTTTTGAGCGACTAAAAGATAAATGAAAATCAAATTTTGCGGGTTGTTTAGGGAGTGTGATATTGCGTTCGCAAACGCGCTAATGCCCGATTTTATGGGCTTTGTGTTTGCGAGGCAATCCAAGCGATTTGGCAGAAATGTTTGTGCCAAATAAACTAAAAGTAATTTTAAAACAAATGTAAAAATGCTAAAATTATAAAATATAAAGGACAAAAATGAACAATGAACTTATAAATAAAGCCATTCAAAAAGGCATTATAACTTTTAGTGACGATAAAAAATTAATCACTTACACATATCAAAACAAAGAGCGCAAGTATCACAATCCAGAGGAAAAAGTCCAAGCCCTTACATTTTGTAAGTTAGTTTTAGAATACGGCTATCCACAAGAGCAAATCAAACTTTTTGCCTCTATCCAAATGGGTTCTTCCACCAAAGAAGCTGATATTGTTGTATATAGCGACAAAGACTGCAAAATTCCACATATCATCGTAGAGTGCAAAAAACAAGAAATAAGCGATTTAGAATTTCAAAACGCCATAAATCAAGCTTTTAGCTATGCGGTGGCAGAGGGCGCAAGATTTGTGTGGGTAAGCTCGGGGCTTAAAGATGAGTATTACCAAGTGTTGGATAAAAAGCCAAAAGATAGAAGTGCAATCCCGGATATACCTGCTTTTGGGTCAAATAAAATCCTTAATTTCAAATATGTTCGTGGAGGCAAAATAGGTGCGCAAAAATATTTTGATTTACAAAAAATTAGCGAATCCGACTTAACACAAGCCTTTAAACAAGCACATAATGCGCTTTGGGGAGGTGGTGAGCTAAATCCAAGCACAGCTTTTGATGAGCTTGATAAACTTATATTTTGTAAAATTTGGGACGAAAAAAATACGCCAAGAGAAAAACCATATCAATTTCAATTTATAGCTAGGGAAGAAAATGGCAAACTTGTAAGCAATAAAATATTAAATGAAGAATTAGCCCAAAGGATTCATTCTCTCTATGAGCAAGGGCGCAAAAAAGACTCAGAAGTATTTAAAGATAATATTAGATTAAGCCCCGAAAAAATACGCTCTGTTGTGGGATATTTAGAAAAAATAAATCTTTCACAAACAGATTTAGATTCCAAAGGCAGGGCATTTGAAACCTTTATGGGGAGTTTTTTTCGTGGAGATTTTGGGCAGTATTTTACGCCTAGACAAATTGTAGATTTTATTGTCCAAGTTTTACCGATTGATAATAATTCTATTGTGCTTGATACAAGTTGCGGAAGTGGTGGGTTTTTGCTTCACGCGCTTGATAAAGTCCGTAAGTTAGCTGATGAAAATTTTGGAGAAAGAGATGAAAATGGTAACCTTAAAAGATATGAAAATGGCGAAGTTATCATAAACAAGCAAGATATAAGCGACCATTATAAATTTTGGCACGATTTTGCACAAAATAACCTCTTTGGAATTGAAATAAATGAGCAAATTGCACGAGTGGCTAAAATGAATATGATTATCCACGACGATGGACATACAAACATTATCGTTTGCGATGGACTTTCGCCCATAACACAAAATAATTGCGAATATTCAAGTAAAGACAAAGAAAAATTAGAGCAACAAAATGCTAATACCATCGCCAATAAAACGAACAATGCAAATTTTAAAGAAAATTATTTTGATTTTATTATCACAAATCCACCTTTTGGCTCAATCATTAAGCAGACTGAACGCGCTTACTTGCACCAATACAATTTTAGCAATAAAGAAGTAAATTGGCTTGATATTAAAGACAAAGTCGAACGTGAAAAGCGTGAAAATCAAAACACAGAAGTGCTGTTCATCGAGCAAGCATATAGATTCTTAAAAGAAAAAGGCTTTTTGGCTATCGTAATTCCCGATGGAATCCTTACAAATTCAAGTTTGCAATATGTGCGCGATGCTATCGAGGAAATGTATAAAATCGTGGCTGTGGTATCTATGCCACAAACGGCGTTTTCTCACACGGGCGCGGGAGTAAAAAGCTCGGTGCTGTTTTTACAAAAACATAAAAGCGAAACAACTAAAAAAATCAAAGAAACTAAATTTTTATTGCAAACTCACATAAAAACAAAATTTCAATATATTGACAAAATAACTGCGTTAGAATATACCAAAAAACAAGCATTAAAAAAGCTAAACAAAGACTATCCAAGCAAGGAAACTAAACAAAGAGAGCCTTATATAAGCAAAAAATCCGACATAGTCCAAAAATATAAAGAGCAAGTAGAAAATTTGCAGTCGCCTTTAATTAAATCTTATGAACTAGAAAAAGCACAAATATTCCAAAAAGAAGGGCTTGATTATGATATTTTTATGGCTATTGCTGAAAATATCGGCTATGACGCCACAGGTAAGGCAACAGGCATAAATGAGCTAGATTCTATCGCGCAACATTTACGCGACTTTTTAGCACAAATCGCAGAGTAAAATTTATGGAAATCTTTATACGAAAATGGAGCGAAATTAGCGGTGGGAGATTTGACGCTGATTATCACAGCGCAAATCTATCAAATTCAATAAAAACGCAATCATTAAAGCATATTTGTAATATCAAAAGTGGCAAGAGAATCCCCAAAGGTAAAACCTATGCGAAAGAATCTACTATGTATAAATATTTACGAGTTGATGACTTAGATTCTGAGAAAACACATATTGATATAAATTCCCTAAAATCAATCGATAAAGAGATTTTTAATATATTAAAGCGTTATGAAATTTTTAATAATGAAATCGCTATATCAAATGCGGGAACTATTGGAAAAATATTTTTGTTTCACAATGATACACACAATAGAGTTATTTTGACTGAAAATTGCGTTAAGTTGCAAGTCGCTGAAAATATTTTGCCAAAATTCTTAAATATTGTTTTGAAAATGGATTTTGTGCAACAACAAATCAAACAAAATTACATTCAAACAACCATACCAAAATTAGCAATAGAAAGAATCAAAGATTTAAAAATCCCTGAAATTCCACCAAAAGAAATTCAGCAATACATTGTTGATATTATGGATAACGCGTATTTAGAAAAAAGGCGTAAAGAGAGCGAAGCGCAAGAGATTTTAGATTCTATTGATAGTTTTCTTTTAAGCAAGTTAGGCATTAGCTTGCCACCAAAAGCCACAAGCGATTTAAAAAGGCGAATATTTTTTGTCAAACTTAGCGAAATCAGCAACACTCGCTTTGACGTCGAGTATCACCAACACTACTACAACACCCTACAAAACGCCATACATCAGGGCAAATACGAAGTCGCTAAAATCCGTGATATTGCATTTATCAATCAACAATTAGAATCTATGGAAAAATATGATTTTATCAACTACATAGATTTATCCTGTATTGAAAAAGAAAACGGCTTTATCAAAGACACGATACTAATAAACAAAGACTTTCCAAGTAGGGCGAGGCAAAGGGTGTTTAAGGGCGATTTATTAGTTTCAACTTTAAGTGGCTCAATGAAAGCTATTGCGCTTGTGAGCGAGGAGAAAGAAAATCTAATCGCTTCAACTGGTTTTTTTGTCATAAGCAAGGTTAAGCAAAATCTATTAAAAGATTTTTTAATAAACATTTTGCGCACAAATTTATTTCAAACTTTGCTTAAAAGAGAAGCGAGCGGTTCGATTATGAGTTCGATAAATTATAATGACTTTTTAAATCTAAAAATCCCTTTGCCACCATTAAGTGTGCAAGAGAAAATCGCCAATGAAATTATTAGGCGCAAACAAAAATTTATAAATTTACAAAAAGAAGCTAAAAATATTTTAGAATCTGCTAAATTGCAGGTAGAAAAAATTATATTAGAAGGACAGCAATGAAATTAAAAGGTGTAATGGAATTTTCTTTGGGTGGTTTTTTGACATTTAGAGGCTATGCAATTTTAAGCACATTAAAAGAAGAAGGAGGCGATAGTGTTTTCTATCGTATAGATGGCAACCATAGAATTAGTGCTGCAGAAGACGGTAGTGATAAGATTAAGAATATGATTACGCCTTTTTCAATTATATTTTTTAGAACCCAAAAAGAATATCAAAAGCAAAGCAAAATGGTGTTTCATAATACAAACTTCAAACATATCCCTTTAAGTATGGAGCATAATTTAAGGCTTATTTTTGAAGACAATGAAAATTTCAGTGACGATGTTTTGCAAAGCGATAATTTTGGGACACATTTTTACTATGCTAAATGTTAATATATTAAAATCTTTACAATTTAACCCAAGAGAAACTTTTTTCAATCTTTTTAGTGTTTTATGCTCAAAACAAGAATATAAAAATATAAGCGAAAAAGAGGTCAAAGAAAAATTATCTTGTATAAATGAATATTATAAAGATAGCAGACTGAAAGAAAGCAACAATGGCACGGTTATATCAGCTTTTATATATTATATTCTATCTACAAAAGAAAAATTAAGAGAAAAAATAAGAAATATTTTAGAAGATTGCACAGACAAGACATTTCAATAAAAGATAAATCTTATGAAAATCAAATTTTGCGGGTTGTTTAGGGAGTGTGATATTGAGTTCGCAAACGAGCTAATGCCCGATTTTGTGGGCTTTGTGTTTGCGAGGCAATCCAAGCGATTTGTGGATTTTGCTTTGGCGGGGGAGTTAAAAGCGCGACTAAATTCGGGTATCAAAGCGGTGGGCGTGTTTGTAGATAGCCCTGTGGAGCACATTTGCGAAGCGGTGCAAAGTAAAATCATCGATATGGTGCAACTTCACGGCAATGAAAATAACGCCTATATTAGCGCGTTGCGTAAATCTATGCAAAAAGATTGTGGCACAATCGCGCCCATTATTAGGGCGATTAAAATGCGCGATTCGCATTCGTTAAATTTGGCGTTAGAATTTAATGCGGATTTTATCCTGCTAGATAGCGCGAATGCGGGGAGTGGAGTGGCGTTTGAGTGGGAGAAGTTAAGTGCGAAAATCGCAGAATCTAGGTATTTTGCCTTTGATTTTGCCACGCGCTTTTTTCTCGCAGGTGGGGTAAATGCGGACAATCTGCCCCGCGCAATGTCGCTCAATCCTTATGCGATTGACATTTCAAGCGGGATTGAAACGCAGGGCAAAAAAGATTTTGCTAAAATGAAGCAAATCATCGAAACACTCCACTCGCAGAATCTGCGCTAAACTTCGTCATTGCGAGATTCTGCGAATCGCAAAATCTAAATTTGGATTGTCACGATTTGAGTTAGTCAAATCTCTCAATGACGAAAAACGCGCTAGATTCTGCGTTTTATTAAATTTTTATGCGAGATTCTGCGAATTTTATGCAAATCACAGAATCTAAATTTGGATTGCCACGAAGTCGCCCAAAGTGCGACTTCTCGCAATGACGAAAAAATCGCAGAATCTAAAAGCAAAATTCGTAGAATCTAATCAAAAAATCCAAATTTTCGCAGAATCTACCCACCCCCTGCGCCACCCTAGCGCAATGGAGGGGGAGAAGTTTGGAGAGTCGCTCCGCAAGGGAGGGGAAAAAGTTACATAATCTCCGCACAAATCTACTTCATATTCACAAATTCATCTGCCTTGCGCCAATTCTCCGCCTTGTAAATATCGCCCCGCACTTTGAGCGCATTTGAGATTAACCACTCTTGCGGTTTGTGCTTGTGAAGCATCCAATGATAAGTCGCAGTGTGGATTAACTCCCTATTTTGCGGATAATTTTGCAAAATATTTGGCGGCACATTTGGACATCCGCGTGGCAGATTCGCGCAAAAAATGCTCACAATATCGAAGTTTGCCATCAAACGCCTATCCACCTTCAACTCCCCACGCGCCCCAAAATCCTTGAATAAAAACAGCACATCGGGGCGGACATTATTTTTATCATTATCATTTGGAAGCGGAAAGTTGATATTATCATTGCCCGCGTGGTCGCTTATTACGAAAATCTGCGTGTTATCATAAATCCCCGCATTTTTGAGATTTGCCACGAAATCGTGCAAATACTGCAACGCGCAAGATTCTGCGTCATAGTGCTGAAAATAGGACTTGTGCATAGAATATTGCGGATTTTGGCGGATTTGCGGATGCAAGAAGTCATCCCACGCCGTTTTTTGCGTGAAAAAGTCGCATTTTTGCCCATCAAAATACACGCCAAAGGGCGAATGCGTCATCAGCGACCAAATAAATTTAAAAGTCGGTTTCGCAGAATCTGTCTTCAAAATGCGCGATGTCGCATAAAAATTCGCCGTGTAATTTATCGCAGTGGTGGAGCGACTTTTTAAGCGTTTTTCGCCACTAAGTCGCCACCAACCATCATCATAGAGCAGTTTTCGCGCTTCAAACTCAGGGGCGAACTTAAAAGCACCATACACCAAAAGTTGAGCGATGTCAAAGTTTTTCGATAACTCTTTTATCTGCGTCAAATCATCCGCGAAACCTTCGCTTTGCGCGTAAAAATCCACGAATTGATTTGTGCTGTAATCGATGAGTGCGACATTTTCGCTCAACTGCGATTTGATATTCTCCACATTGCTTCCTACAAATGTTAGCAGATTTGCGCTAAATCCGCCCTGTGCGAAGGCATTTGCAGTGTTTATAAACGCAGAATCTATTTGCGTTATGAGATTCTGCGCTCTTTTATTCATATTTATCGCGGTGTAATATTCGCCACCGATGAGAGATGCGGCGGTAGGGATGGTGAGATTTGCGCTAGAAATGGCGTTTGGATAGAGTGTGAAACCATCAAGCGCACCTTTTAGGTGCGGAAACTGCGTGAAAATAAAAGGCGTATGCGAACCGCTAAACATATCAAGCACGATTACCACGATATTTTTATCCGTTTTGGAGTATGAGAAAAATGCCTCCCCTGCTTTGTTTGCCTCCATTCTTTGCTTTGTGATTTTTAGCGCATCTATGCCACTTACGATTAGAAGCGTGGCAAAAATGATTTTCCACACAAAGAGCAAATATTTTAGCGCAAATATCACAAAAAGAATGCCCGCCACCAAAACGGCGATGAAAATCCGCATTTGCGCGATTATCGGCTCTATGCTGTCATAAACAAATGGATGTTTGTCAAACCAAAATCTATCCATCGCACCATAATCGCCCGTGAAAATGAAACTATACGCAATGCCGATGAAAAGTGCCACGCTTAACGCAAAGGCGGGGATTTTCTGCCACTTTTGCGGGATAAATGAAAGGGCGTAAATCGCGCTAAAACTTGCCAATAAAAACGCCCCAAAGAGTGAGCCAAGCGTCGCTTTTGTCTGTGTGCTATCAAACTGCGTAATATCGCTGTTATAAAGAGCGTAGGGATTAAAAACGCAAATTAGAAGCGCAATGCAAAGGGTGGCGTAAATGGCGATTTGGGGGTAGATTTGGGTTTGTGTGTTAGATTCTGCGAATTTGGGGCGATTCGCAGAATCTATATTTGGATAATTACTTCGCTTCACTTGCAAATCCTATGGATTGCTTCGTTGCACTCGCTTCGCTTCGTGCGCCTCGCAATGACGAAGTGGATTGGCGATTCGCAGAATCTAGTGTGGGATTTGGGATTAACCCACCCCCTTTGTCCCCCGCGCGCATTTGGGAGGGGGAGAATTTGGATTTGCCATCCGCAAGGGAGGGGGAGATAGAGAAAGCCCCTCCCCGTGCGGGAGGGGTTTGGGGTGGGGTATTTATCGCAAATGGGGGGGGGGATTTTATATTAGATTCTGCGAATTTGGGGCGATTCGCAGAATCTATATTTTGCTCCCCCTCCCGTGCGGAGGGGGCTAGGGGGTGGGTATTTTTTATATTAGATTCTGCGAATTCTTTGTCATATGGTTGCTTCACTTCGTTCGCAAAACAAGGCAAAGCCGAAGTTTCTTTATCCAATCCTACGGATTGAGCGATAGCGAAATATCTAAAAAAATAATTGAGATTCTTCGCTCGTTTCACTCGCGCGAGAATGGCAAAAAAGTGTGGATTGCCACGATTTGCCTTTGGCAAATCTCGCAATGACGAAGCGGTGGGGCGATTCGCAAAATCTAGCGCAAAATCTCGCATTTCATTCGTAGAATCTAATGGCGAGTTTGGCATAAAATTACGAGTGCGCTATCGCAAATTCAAAGTTTTCTGCGTTGCTTGGCAATTCTACGATTTGATATGCTTTGCTATCTGCTAAAATCTTTTGTGTCAAAAAGTGATTTAGCTTGTGGCTTCCTGCAAAGCTCACATAAGTCCCAATGAGTGGCATTCCAAGCACACTCATATCGCCGATGGCGTCCAAAATCTTGTGGCGGACAAATTCCTCTTTGTAGCGCAAACCCTCTTTATTCAAAATCCCGCTTTCATCAAGCACAATGCAGTTTGAGAGATTGCCACCCTTTGCAAGTCCGATAGAGCGCAGGTAATTCACCTCTTGCAAAAAGCCAAATGTCCGCGCACGGGCGATTTCGTCTTTATATTTTTGTGGCGAATATTCAAATCTATATTGTTGCGTTTTGATTGCGGTGTGCTCGAAATTGATTGTAAAATCAAAAATGCTATCCTTGCTAGGCTCGACACGGACGAATTTTTCGCCGTCTTTTACTTCGATGGGCTTTTTAATCGCGAGTGCTTTTTTTGGCGCGTCCTGCGTCAAAATCCCCGCTTCCTCCAAAAGCATACAATACCCAATCGCACTGCCATCCATTATCGGCACTTCCTCATTATCAAGCACCACGCGCAAATTATCGATGCCATAAGCATAAATCGCGCTTAATAAATGCTCGATTGTGGAGACTTTCGCTTCGGGGTTTTCGCGCACACCAAGCACCGTTGCCAAAGTCGTATCGATGACATTTTCAGTTTTTAGCGGGATACTCACGCCCAAATCGCTACGATAAAAGACAATCCCGCAATTCTCGCCCAAAGGCTCTAAAATCATTTTTACGCTTACGCCCTTATGAAGTCCGATTCCTACTAACTCTACGGGTTTTTTAATGCTTCGCTGTTTCATTTTATATCCTTAAAAATTTAGTTTATTGCACTTAGTGCGTCGCTTATTTTTAGTCCAATATCGCCGTCTTTTGCGATTAGATTTAGTTTGTATTTTAGCATTTTTTGCGTGATTGCCATTCCGTTAAATAAAATTTTGCCATTTGCAATTTGCGATAAAATCATATATTCGCCATCACAGCGCACTTCGCCCTCGCACTTGCCGAAAATAAAGGCACTTTTTTTCGTGCTAATTTTCGCACCGGAATTCACACGATTGAAAATCGCTAGATTCTGCTCACTTTTGATTTCCACGCCACTGCGAAGTAATTCCGTAAATACGCGAAAATCGGTAGATTCTGCGATTTTGGCGAGATTCTGCGGAGATTCTGCGAATTTGGCAGAATCCAAATTAGATTCTGCGATTTTCCCACAATTCGCAGAATCTTTGTGTATCAAATTCGCATTTTTTAGCACGCTAACATTTTTTGCACCACTTTTTGCCCCAAAATTAAAATTTTTTGGTTGCAAGTAATCTAACTCATATTTATCCAAAATCGCCCTTATTTCCGCACTCAAATCCTCCACCATCAGCAAGTGCAGTCGCAAAACGCTCTTATTTTGCGTGACAAATCGCTCCACTTCATCTAGCGGAATATCCGCGCGGATGATGAAAATCTGCATATTTTTCTGCTCAATCTTTGGCATAAGTGTCAATTACCTCCCTTGCGTTTTTTAAAACATCATTTATGTGCGTTTTCAACCACTTGCTATCCATCCACTCATTTGCGGTGCTTGGCAGTCCCTGCAACAAAATGCTAAAATGCAAGTGGTCGCCAAATGCAAGTCCGCTCTCCCCGCTTCGCGCGATAATATCGCCACTATAAACAAAATCGCCTTCCTTCACCGCCATATTTTGCAAATGCGAGTAAAGCGACGCCACGCCGTATCCGTGCTCGATGATTATCGTATTGCCATAAATGCCAAGTTCCTCAGCAAATGTCACAATGCCCTCATTTGAGGCAATTATAGGCATATTTTTGATATTTGCCAAATCAACGCCCAAATGCCAGCTATCCCCCGCATCCATTTTATTAAAACTAAACTTTCGATAATCGCCAAATAGTCCCACCACTCGCGCGTCATTTGCGGGTTTAAATGTGGCAAATTCATTTATTTCGCGTGGCACATTTAGCAGTTTTGCATTCATCCTTTCCTCGTCACTTTGGCGGATAGTTTCATTCACATAGGCAAATGCGCTAATTTCATCTTTGAAATCCGCAAGTGTGTAAATATTGCCATTTTCGATAATCTCTGCGATTTTCCCCTCGATAAATGTGCTTTTAAGTGGCAGATTTGAAGTGCGGTAGTTGCGATTGTAACGCGCGAAATTGATATTAAATCGCCTTGTATTTCCTGCTTTATCCTGCGCGATTATGGCACTTTTGAAGGATGGATTTTTGATATACCAAGGGATTATGCCGACAAAATAATTTGGTTTGTAAAATGGAAACGCCACAAAACTTTGAAATCCATTTGTAAGTGAAATATTTGCCATCGCAGAATCTTTTGCATAAAATACCACCGCTGCCGCCCCGCCCCGCACGATGATATTGCTCATTTGGATAACGCTAACTTGCGGTAACTGCGTGTCAATGGTGAGTTTCAACTCGCTTTGTGCGATATTTCCGCGAAAAAAGCGATTTTTGCTCTTATCTTGCGCGGTGATTGTGTAAATCAACTCATCGCCATTTTTAATATTCATCTTTGGGATGGGAAGCATAAAAGAGACTTCATTTGACGCAGAATCTGGCGTTTTGTTAAGCAAAGTCTTTTGCGCTCCATTTAAACTAACAGCGACTTTGTAGCGTTTAATGCCCGAAGTATCGGTGATTTTGATAGGAATATCCCACTTTAAGTTCCAATGCGAGGCATTTGGCAAGGAAATCTGCGGAGGATTTCGCTCAAAAAATGGCGAAGTATGGATAAAATACACAATCAAAGCACACAGCAAAACGCCGATGCTTGGGGCGATATTGCGCTTTTTGAAAAGATTTGTAAAAGTTTTTTTGGTGATTTTCATTTGCCTGCTTTCTAAAATTTATCGCAATTATAGGCAAAAATCTTTAAAAATACGCGTTAAATGCGTAAAGATTCTGCGAAAATTTGTGATTTTTTTGCGAGATTCTGTGAATTTTGTGTGTTTCGCAGAATCTGCCCGCATTTCGTCATTGCGAGGCAACTTGTCGCCGAAGCAATCCAAAAATTCCCCCTCCCTTGCGGAGGGGGTTAGGGGGTGGGTAATTTTTATTTTAGATTCTGCGTTTTTTGATTTTTTTCATTAGATTCTGCGACTCGTGCGAAAATTTGAGATTCTGCGAATCGTGCGAAAAATATAAATTCGCAGAATCTAGCGCGAAAAAATCCGTCATTGCGAGATTTTGCGAAGCAAAATCGTGGCAATCCACATTTTGCATTTTGTATGAGAAACGCAGAATCTAATTTGCTATTTTCCGTCATTGCGAGATTCTGCGAATGCAGAATCGTGGCAATCCAAAAAAATAAATCCGTGCGAAGCACCAAAATCTCGCCCGCTTCGTGGTGCAAAAAATCGGGAAAAAGGTTGCAGTAGTGCAACCCGCCGATTTTTTGCTAGAAGCGGATTAAGCGAGGCACTCCCCCTAAAAGCGAAAAGCGTGAGCTTTTGGCGCGTAGGGGGAGCGGGGAGGGGGGGTGCAGCCCTTTTGCGAGAAAATAAGAGACTTTGAAATGAAATTAGGCGACAAAATCGCAGAATCTGAAAATAGATGGTTGCTTCGCTTCGCTCAGAATGACAAAATGAAGTGCGAATCACAGAATCTTGGATTGCTTCGCCCTTGCCAAAGGCAAGGACTCGCAATGACGAAGTGGGGCAGATTCTGCATTTTGTGTGTAATTCGCAAAATCTCGCAATGACGGATTTTTTGCACTTTGATTTGTATTGCATTACCATCGAAGTATTCTACTTGTCAAATTTTTGGTAAAGTCAAAGTCGGCGTGGGGATAGATAGCGATAAAATGGAGACATTTTTAGATGATATTATAAGTGCTTTTGATAGTGAGTTAAGGGATATTTTAGTTGAAATTTATGTGAATTTTGCAAGTTTCAAGTTTTAAGGGTGGCGGTAAAGCACCGCCTTTAATGTGCGCGAATTATAGCGCGTTTAATTTATGCTGTCAATAGTTAAATATTTGCAAAATTTTAGATTCTGCGTTAGATTCTGCGATTTTCGTGCGATTCGCAGAATCTTAATGGATTGCCACGAGAATTCGCATTCGCTCATTCTCTCGCAATGACGGCGTGAGTGGATTGCCACGACTTGCATTCGCAAGTCTCGCAATGACGAAGTGAAGTAGATTCTGCGATTTTGGGCTAGATTCTGCGAATTGTGTGAAAAATATAAATTCGCTAGACTAGCGATTTTCCACAATCGCTTTGGTGGCGTTTGTGCGCTTTTGCTTCCATAAAATTACGCTTTTTATCGCCTCTTTTTGCACCGCGCTAATGAAAGTTTCCATAAAATCAAAGGCGATTTTGCCATCCATCGTGGGGAGGGCGATTTTGAGTGCTTTTAGTTTTGCTGATGATACGGTGTAGCTGTATCCAAAAATGCGAAGCTGTTGCGCTAATAGCGAGGTTAGAAACAATCCCACAAATCTATTTTTGATAATTTTATGATTTGTCAAAACCAAAACGCCATCCGTTGTGACAAAAGGCTCGGGCTGATAGTAGCTTACGCCCGTTTGTCGCCCTATGATGATGGAGTGCGCTTCAAAAACTCTGTGATTTTCAGCCCTTACTTTGCATACATATCCGTTGCATTCGTCATTTTGCGCTATGAAGCTAATCCCCATTGCGTCTTTTTCTAAATCGCCTTGTTTGGAGATATTGCCTCGTAAAATTTTCTCAAATAAATCGCCTACGCTAAATTCGCGCCAATGCAAATCAGCGGGCGGTTTTACTCTCTCTCTCTCTCTCTCGTTGCGCCGTTTTCAATGGCATTTAGGGCGGTTTTTTCTTTTGCATTTAACTCGCAATCTTTTAGTCCCGTAGCCTCCAAATATGCTTCTAGCTCTCTTATATGCTGTGCTTCTAGCTCTTTTATGTAAGATTCCATAAAATCAAAGGCGATTTTGCCATCCATCGTTGGGAGTTCTAGCGTTTCTTTTTCTATTTTTGTTTTGGAGAGCATATTTGAAAATCCAAAAAGCGACTTAAATTTAAAGCTATAAGCGCAAATAAAACCGCCTATAAAGCGATTGAAGCGTGAAAAATATTGCGATTTTGGAAAAAGCATATTTACCCTGCCGTGCGAAACGGCGTAAAATTCTTTTGGTTGATAGAAAAAATTGCCAAACATATCGGCGGTTAAGATATTTGCAGGGAAAATTTGCGCTTTGCCATCGCCGTGCTTTATGTGCTTTGTAATGCCGTTATTGCTTTCACCTGCGGAAACTAGCGGAATCTCGCCACTTGGCAGTTCATTTGCCTTGTTATCCCCACTTGAAAGCACGATATCAAACAAATCCCCGATTCTAAATTCCTCCCATTTGCCACCTTGTGCGATGAATTCTGATTCGATATTTGCGAGATTTGCGCTTATTTGAGCGGGGTTAAAGACAATCCTTTTTTAAGACATTTGCGACTTCCCACGCGAGATATTCGCTCACGCATTTTTTGAAATCCTGCAATGTGGGTTTAGAATCCACCTTTTTATGCTGCTCAAAATTCCAATCCGCCCCGCTAGGCGTTATAAAATCCTCGATATAGATTTCATCTAAATTCCACTTGCTTTGCAAAAATCTGCTTGAAGCCTTGCCATTTTTATAAATCTCTACGATGTCATTATAGCGCGCTGTGGGGTTATCCACCTCTTGCAAACTTCGCTCGGTGCGCTTATAGCCATCATTGCGAAAGTCGATAAATTTCACACTTTTGCTAAAATTATGCGGAGTTCCCGCCTCAAAGATATAAATGCTCGTTTGCACGCCTGCCATCGGCGCAAATAAGTCGCTTGGCATTTTGATACTTGCTTTTAGCGTGTGTTTTTGCAAAATGGCTTTATTTGTATTTATCGCTTTGCCACTCCCCGCAGAATCTTGGATAATAATCGCGCCTAATGCGTGGCGTGGCATATTATCAAGTCCTAATTTTATAAAGGGCATTCCGTTTTCTTTATAAGAAAATGGCGGATTTAGCAAGATTCTATCGGCTTTGAAGTCTTTTATGGTTTGCGTCAAAGCGGTGTTAAAGCTGTCGTTTTGAATGATTTGTGAGCTACCATCGCCTCGCAAAATCATATTTGTAGTAGCTAGGGCGTAAATATCCGCGCTTTCTTCTATGCCTAAAAGCTGTGTTTGTTTGATTTGATTTATTTTGTCTTTTAGATTAAAACTCTGCGTTTTGGCGTCCTGCGTAGCTATGCTAATCATCAAATCCATAGCCGCGATTAAAAATCCCGCCGAGCCTGTGGCTAAATCTATCACTTTGCAATCTTTGTCAATCTCTAATATTTTGCTCATCATTTTGGTTACATAAAAGGGCGTTAGCACTATGCCTATCTCTTTGCCCCCGCTCATCGCGTATTTTAAAAATTCATTATACATTTCGCCCATAATGTCATAAAATTTGGTGTTTTTATTAAGCGTATTTATTTCGTTGAAAATATGCTCGAAAATGTAGGTAAAAACTTGCTTATTTGTGCTGGCGGTTTTACCTTTGAGATATTTGCTCTTTTCTAAATGCTTGTGCAAGGCTCTAATTATGTCTCTGTTTGCGTTAATTGTCATTCTGTGGAATGAATTTGTCATTAGAGTGATTTTATCTTGCGCTAAATTGTGGTTTTGCAAAAACTTTTCTATGTGATTTTGGATTTTTATACTATCTCTGTAATCTCCATCTGCGCCTAAAAGCAAATCAGGAATCAAGCCTTTTTCTAGCGTTTGTGTGCCACTTTTGATATCCTGCATAGCAAGCAAACACGCCGCGACAAATAAAGCCCGTTCGTGCGGTAAAATCGAAAAGTCATTCATAATTTTGCTTAAATTTTTGGCGTGCGTGGATATAAGCCCCCTTTTATAAATGGCAAAATTATGCTTTTGCTCATCGGTTAGCTTGATATTTTCATAAAACTCATCAAAAGCTTCTTTATCGCGCAAAAAGCCCAAATCTTTGTAATTTGTATCGATATAAGTATTATTTTCAGCGACATAAAAGACTTTTATCTCCACGCTACTTGCGCTTTCACCTGCGATGCCTACGGCTATGACTTCTTTATACGCATTTGCTTTGACTAAATGTTTTGCATAATGCAACGCACCATTTAGCGCGAAATCCCTAACGCTTGGAATATCCTCTTTTAAAACTAGCGGAGATTCTGCGGCGCAAAGCTTTTTAATGCCTAATTTATTTTCGATAACCACAGGAATGCTGTATTTCTCCACCACAAAATCAATCGCAGCTTTGCCACCCTTGCCACTTTTACTTGCGCCTTTTAGGGCGTCCTGCATATAAGGCGAGGCGGTTTTCTCAAAATAATCGCTATTTTTAACTAGCCCCAAATCCTCAAAAGTCGCCTTTACAAAGTCATCGACATCGTTTTCTAGCTTCCACGCGCTCATTTTGCCCTCTTTTGATTATTCATCCATTATTTCATCTTGCGAAAATGGCGGACCATTTTTTAGCAATTCTGTGAGTTTTGCTGCCTTTTGTGCGTCCATTTTGGCGAGAATTTTCCCGCTTGATTTTGCATCCATTGTAAATAAAATCTCTGCTGCTTGTTTTAGTGGCATTGCGCCAAAAATCTCACTTGCCTTTGAATCCTTCATCTTTGCGTAGGTTTCGGCGATTTTGGTGCTTTTTTTGGCGTCAATTTGGGCGAGAAGTTCCTCATTTTGCTTAATCAAATTTTTGATTTCATTTTCTCGCATTTTTGCCTCATCGATTAGCTTTTGCACTTTGATTTCTTGCAGTTTTAACTGCTCCATTCTATCGCTATTTGCGCGTTTTTGCTCATCGTATAAAATATTTAGCATCTTTTTTTGCTCGGCGATTTTGTTTAGTTTGCTTTGCAGTTCATTTTTCCGCTCTGCAAAAATCGCACTGCAATCAATCATATTGCAAACCGCCCACCCCACGCAACAAATCGCCATAAAAATAATTCTCATCGCTCCGCCTTTTTTTGTGCCATAAATTTATTTAGCGCAATCTCATCCATCGCTACAAGCTCCGCTCTCTGCGCTTTTTTAAGTAGATTCTGCACTTCATTTAAATGCAAATAGTTGATTTTCTCAAACTCGATTTTTGATTTTTGAAATTGCTTTGTTATATCCACTTTTCGCGCTTCCATCATCTGCAAAAAGGCATTTTCCTCCGTGATTTTCGCACGAATATTGCTAATGCCCTCTTTAAATCTCAAAAATTCGCTGTAATTTTTGCTCCCCTTTGGCAAAGAAAACTCGCTAATTAGTCGCTCCAAATCCGCAATTTCGCCCTTTTTTTGCAGAATCTCCGCATTTACTTTCATAAGTTCAAGTTCGATTTTACTCACAATGCTTTGCTTTAATCGCAGAATCTTGCTAAATTTTGTTTGCACCGCGCAATCCTAACGCATTATAATATCATCTCGCTCGGGACTTGTGGAGATTATGGCGATTTTCACACCTAAAATCGCCTCCAATGCGAAAATATAATCCTTTGCATTTTGTGGCAAATCATCGAATTTCCGCACCCCGCTAACGCCACTAAATCCGCTAAATTCCCTATAACGCGGCGTAATATCATTTAAATCAAATGGATAGTTTAGATTTTCGCAAGTTGCGATTGTCTCGCCACCTCTTTCATATCCCACGCAAACTTTGATTTTTGGGAAATCATCTAATACATCTAATTTCATCAAAGCAATTTTGCTAACGCCATTTAGGGCGATTGCGTATTTTGCCGCCACCGCATCAAACCACCCGCACCGCCGAACTCTGCCCGTTGTCGCGCCGATTTCTCCGCCCTTTTTTTGTAAAATCGCTCCCCACTCGCCAAAATCCTCACTTGGAAACGCCCCTTTGCCTACTCTCGTGCAATACGCCTTCATAATGCCAATCACTTCGCCCAAATCCCTTGGCGCAATCCCGCTTCCGCTACACGCACCCGCTGAAATTGTCGTAGAGCTCGTCACAAAGGGATAAGTCCCGTGGTCGATATCTAGCATACTTCCTTGCGCGCCCTCTAATAAAATGCGCTTATTTTTAGCAATGCCATCCCACAAAATCGCGTCAATATCTTTGATAAAAGGGCGCAGATTCTGCGAATATTCCCTCATTTGCGCCTCTAACTCATCGATATTTATTTGCGGGATATTTTCTAACTTTTTGCGTAGTTTTTTTATAAAGTTTTCAATATCGCACATTTCGCCCACGCGAAATCCCACGCGCGAGACTTTATCAGCATAAGCAGGTCCAATGCCCTTGCAAGTCGTGCCAATCGCATTTTTCTCATCGCTTTCATTTGCTTTATCACGCGCTTCGTGATATGGCAAAATCAAATGCGCCTTTGGACTGATAAAAATGCGCCCCTCCGCACTCTCAAACTGCGCGATTTCATCCAAAAATGCCTGCGGATTTAGCACCACGCCATTGCCAATTAAATTTAGCGTGTTTTCATACAAAATCCCGCTAGGCACGAGGTGCAGTGCGACTTTTTTGCCATCCACTACAATCGTGTGCCCAGCATTATGACCGCCCTGATAGCGGACGATAATGTCATAACCTTTTGCCAAATTATCTACAATCTTTCCCTTGCCCTCATCGCCCCACTGAATGCCTACCACAACATCGCATTTACTCATTTTCACTCCCAAAAATCAAATTAAAATCGCAATTATATCTAAATAATTTTGGTAAGATTCTGCGAAATTTTAAGGATTTGATGATGAAAAAAATAAGAGTGCATTTTGCGGATTTTACCACGATGGATGGGATAAAACGCAGAATCTTAGAGATTTTAGCGCAAAAATATGAAGTGATTTTAGATAGCGACAATCCGCAATATTTATTTTACAGCGTGTTTGGCGCAGAGCATATCAAATATGACTGCGTTCGCATTTTTTACACAGGCGAAAATATCGCCCCGGACTTTAATTTCTGCGATTATGCCATTGCGTTTTGTCATCTTAATTTTGGTGAGCGATATTTGCGCTATCCGCTTTATTTGTTTTATGGAGGCGATTATTTACGCGCACGGGACAAGCATCTTGGCATCTCAAATGAGATTCTGCGACAAAAACGCAGATTCTGCAATTTTATCGTTAGCAATGGCGGGGCAAATCCGCTTCGGCGCGAGTTTTATGAGATTTTATCGGCATATAAAAGGGTAGATTCTGCGGGGCGATTTTTGAATAATGTCGGTGGCGCGGTGGCGGATAAGTTTGCCTTTCAAAGCGAGTGCAAATTCAGTCTATGCTTTGAGAATTCAAGCACGAGCGGATACACCACAGAAAAGTTAATCCAAGCAGTCGCCGCAAGGACGATTCCCATTTATTGGGGCGATAAAAGTGCCTTTGGTGCGTTAGATACGGGGGGGGGGGGGAATCAATAAAAATGCAGTGATTTTCGTAGAATCTGAGAGTGATTTTCCGCAAATATTAGATGAAATAAAGCGCATTGATAGCGATGAAAGCGCGTATTTGGCGAAGTTGAGAGAACCGCTATTTTTGGATTTTCATCACAAAGAGATTTTTGATTGGCGGATGGAGTGCTTTTTGTTTAATATTTTTGATAAAAATTATGATGACGCATTTATGCGGAGTAACTCGCAAATCACGCAAAGCAGGGAAAATCTCTATAAATTTGCAATGCGACAATTTGGAGTGCATTCAAAGACGAAAGGCATTTTGCGAAAACTGCGACTTTGGCGGTAGATTCTGCGAATTTCGTGCGAATCGCAGAATTTGTAATTCCCCCTCCCTTGCGGAGGATTCTGCGTTTTGTTCCCCCTCCCTTGCGGAGGGGGTTAGGGGGTGGGGTTTTTACGATTTAGATTCTGCGAAATTGCATTAGATTCTGCGAATTACACTCTCACGCCGTCATTGCGAGGCACAAAGTGCCGAAGCAATCCATTTGCATTTTTTTAAGATTCTTCGCTTCGCGCTAATAATAACAATTTTTTGGATTGCCACGACTTGCATTCGCAAGTCTCGCAATGACGATTTAAAATTAGATTCTGCGATTCGCAGAATCTCGCACGAAAATCGCAGAATCTATGCAACCTACTTCTCATTTTTGCATAAAATCGTAACTTGATAATTTTTAAAATTGCATTGCGATGATGGATTGATATTTTATTGCGCTATAATCGCAGAATCTTTGGTTTTTGAAAGCAAAGAAATAACATTTTTAGCGGAGGATTGCTATGAAAGCAATATTGTTATCAATGATTGTTGCAGTTGTTGCGTTTGCGATAAGCCTTGAAGGACTAAACATAAATAGGGATGCTGACTATAAAATTATAGAGGATAATTTAGAGAAATTGAAGGCAAGATGTGAGGCAAGAGAGGGCAAAGCTTGCCGATTCGTATCTTTATTTTATAGTAGCAAATATCTAGAATCGCGCTATGAAGCAGAATTCGGCAAATTGCGTGTAGAATATGCTTTTAAGGGTTGTGATTTAAGAGATGGTCCTTCGTGCCTTACAATAGCTGTTGAGTATGGCGATGCACACGGCTATCGAAAAGTATTGCAAGAAAATCCTGAAAAATATGTAGAGTTTTTACACAAGGCTTGTGAATACAATGAGATAAATAGCTGTAATCTGCTTGGACATTACTATTACAGGGAAGCTGATTCTAAAAAAGGTAGTGAGAAAAAAGCTGCCAAAATTAAATCAAAGCATTTTTACAAAAAAGCCTGTAAATTAGGACACGACATAGCGTGTAAAGAAAAATAAATTATCTCAAATAAAAGCGCATAAGGCATTTATTTGCCAAATGCGTATTTTTTATAAAATTGCAGAATCTGCGCTAGATTCTGCGAATCGCAGAATCTAATCAATCTTTGTCATTCTGAGCGTAGCGAAGAATCTCAAAAAAATCAAACAAAAGAGATTTTTCGCTCACTTCATTCGCTCAAAATGACAATTTTTTTGTGGATTGCTTCGCCCTTGCCTTTGGCAAGGACTCGCAATGACGGATTTTTTGCATCAGATTCTGCATTCGCAAGTCTCGCAATGACGAAATATTAAAATAATTTGCGGTAGCAAATTACAATCGAAGTAATAGCGGTTTTTCGCAAACAAAAAAGTGTCTGTGCGGAAGTATTTTTAGGCGATTTTGTGGGTTTTCAAGCACAAAAATGCGAGATAGAACTAGATGGTTCATCGAGCGTTTGAGTGCGTAGAATCCCGCAAAAGCGTCAAAAAGACAATCGCACTTTTAGGTTTTAAAACTGCCTACAAGATTACCAATCAGCAAATTAAACCCATCCACTAAAATAAAAATCAAAATCTTAAAAGGCAATGAAATCATTATAGGCGGGAGCATCATCATACCAAGTGCCATTAGCAAAGAGCTTACAACCATATCGATGACTAAAAATGGCAAGTAGAGCAAAAAGCCGATTTGAAATGCCGTTTTTAGCTCGCTTATCATAAATGCGGGTAGTAGCACGGTTAGCGGGACATCATCGATTGTCTTTGGATTTTCTAATTTGCGAATGCGAAAAAACAACGCCAAATCCTTCTCACGCGTATTTTTTAGCATAAATTCTTTAAATGGCGCGATTGTGCGCACAAATGCTTCATCATAAGGGATTTCTTTTGCAATGTAGGGCTTTATGCCGACTTCATAGCCCTTTTTTGCCACAGGCTCCATTATAAAAAATGTCAAAATCAGCGCAAGGCTTACCAAAATTTGCGTGGGTGGCGATTGTTGCGTCCCCATTGCCGTGCGTAAAAAGCCTAGCACGATTATGATTCGCGTAAAACTTGTCATCACAAGCACAAGGCTAGGCGCAAGAACTAAAAGCGTGATGATTACTATGATATTTAGCGTATTTACCAAATCGCCCGGCTCTTTTGGGGCGTTTATGGATAGATTCACGGTCGGCAAAGTAGGCGACATTGTGGCGGGTAAATCCGTTACTTGGCTTGGATTTATCGTGTTGCCCGTTGTGCCACGCGGTTGCTCTAAAATTAGTCTGCCATTTTCATCTAGATTCGGCGGAGTTTGAATCGCATTTGTCTCATTTGGCGCGGAAAAAAGCGGCGATATAAAAATCAAAAATGCCAAAAATCGCGCAAATCGCATTATTTAGCACCCTTATCCAAAATCCCTTTTGGCGCAGAATCTCCCTCTTTTGCGTAGAAGCGAATGTTTATCGTGTCAGTTTCTACACTTTTATCCTCGCGCCCGATTGTGCTAATCCTCGCGCCATCGATTTGCAAAGCATAAAGTTCGCGTGAGATTGCAAGTGCGATATTTGAAGCGCGCTCCAAATTTATCTGTGCGCTTGAAAGATTCACCCGCCCTAAAATTTCGATATTTGTATTTTTTGGCATTCGCTCAAAAATCTGCTTCACACGGCGCAAAAATAGCTTTGCGTCTTCATTTACAGCAAAATTTTTATCAAAAAGCATATTTGTAGGGAGCGTGATGATAAAGCCATTTATCCCATCGCCTATGATATTTGCCGCACCTGCGGAGACTTTGGGCGATTCGCTTAGCTCAATCAAACTTTGCTCAATTAGCTTTACTTCTTGCGCGTATTCGGGCGGTGGGACGATGTCGCCGGGTAGGGTTATGCGATTTACGCTTGGCTCGATTTTGATACCGCCCTCTAATATGCTTAATGCCCCGCGAATGCTCGCCTCCGCCTCTTTTAGCTTTTTAGCATCAAAAGTCGCCATCGATAAAAGCAAAATAAAAAATGTGAGAAGCAAGCTCATCAAATCGCCAAAAGTCCCTAGCCACAGGGGCAATCCGCCCTTTGGCTTTGGCTCAAACTTCTTTGCCACTATAAAATCCTAAATTTAGTCAAATTGACTAACGCGCTCACTAGGTGGCAGAAATGATAAAAGTTTCGTCTCTAAAATGCGCGGATTATCCCCCGCCTGAATACTTATAATGCCCTCAATCACGAGCGATTGCATTAGCACTTCATCTTGTGCGCGAATGCGTAAAATATTTGCAATCGGCGCACCCACGGTGTTACCAATGAGCGAACCATACAAAGTCGTAATCAACGCCACCGCCATCGCAGGTCCAATAGAGCTAGGGTCGCTCATATTTACAAGCATCGCCACAAGCCCAATCAGCGTCCCAAGCATACCAAATGAACCCGCCAACGCCGCCCACTGCTCGAAAATATCCGCATTGCCATTATGCCTAGAAAAACTTTGCTCCATATCAATCTCTAAAAGCTCTCTTATCGAATCCGGCTCCGCGCCATCGACAGCCATACTTAGCCCTTTGCGTAAAAAGTCGTTTTCTTCTTGATTGACATTTTGCTCCAAGCTCAAAATGCCGTCTCTACGGGCTTTTATGGAGTATTCGGTAATTGTTTTGATGAGTTGCGGGATGTCATAAGTGTGCGGTTTGAAAGCAACGCCCATATAGCGAAAAATATTGCGCATCTGCTCGAACTTTACAGCAATCATAAGTGCCGCTATCGAACCGCCAAAGGTAATCATAACCGATGGGATATCGATATATACGGAGATTCCAGCACCTAGCACAGTCGACCAAAAAAGTAGCACAATGATAAATGCTAAACCAATTACGCTTCCTAAATCCATCTTTTCTCGCTTTTTATGAGATTGTTTGAAAATAAATTTGCGATTATATCTTTTTTTGTGTTAAAATTTTTATAAAAAACAAAAAGGATTGATTTTTATGAAAAATATTATCATTGAATCACCCGCTGAATCGCCCATCTCTACGATAATTTTGGCGGGTGGATTTGGCACACGAATGAAAAGTAAAATCCCAAAAGTTATGCACAAAATCTGTGGCAAAGAAATGCTTTTTTGTATCATCGATGAAGTGGCAAAACTTAGCGATGACATTCATATCGTGCTGTATAACGAAGCGGATTTGATAAAAAATGCGATTTGTAAGCAATATGGCGAGTTTGTAGAGAAGTCGCTGCATTTGCATTTGCAAGATTACAAAAACTATCCCGGCACCGCAGGAGCGATAATGCAGGGCGCAGAATCTGCCACGCCAAAAGCACCCATCGCCACAAAATATGAGAAAATCCTAATTTTAAGTGGCGATATGCCCCTCATTCGCGCTGAATCTTTGCAAAAATTCGCGCAATCAAAAAGCCAAATCGCACTTGGCATTTTGGAGTTAGAAAACACCACAGGCTACGGACGCGTGGTGATGAATGGCGACAAAGTTAGCGCGATTGTCGAAGAAAAGGACGCCGATTCGGCTACAAAAGCGATAAATTTGGCAAATGCGGGGATTTATTGCCTAAATCGCGCTTTGCTTGAATCTGCCTTGCCACGCATTGATTCGCATAACAATCAGCGCGAATTTTATCTAACGGATATTATAAAATTTAGCGATGATATTTGCGGGATTGTGGCGAATGAGTGCGATTTTATGGGGGTAAATTCAAAAGTCGAACTTGCAAAAGCGGAGGGTTTTGCGTTAGAGCGATTGCGAGATTCAGCGATGAAGCAAGGGGTGATTTTTCACCTGCCACACACAATCTATTTGGAGTTTGGCGTGGAGTTTGAAGGCGAATGCGAGATTGAAAATGGCGCGGTTTTGAAGGGCAAAAGTAAGATTATACATAGCAAGATTTTAGCGCACAGCGTGGTTGAATCAAGCGAGATTGCGCATAGCACAATTGGACCATTTGCGCGAATCCGCCCGCACTCGCTTATCAAACACTCGCACATCGGCAACTTTGTGGAGGTGAAAAACTCGCATTTGATGGATATAAAGGCGGGGCATTTGAGCTATTTGGGCGATAGCGAAGTGCAAAGTGGCACAAACATCGGTGCGGGGGTGATTACCTGCAATTATGATGGCAAAAATAAGCATAAATCTTTCATCGGCAAAAATGTCTTTGTCGGCAGTGGGACGCAGCTAGTCGCGCCGATTTATATCGAAAATAATGTGCTAATCGCCGCTGGGAGCGTGGTGACAAGCGATGCAAAAGATGGCGATTTAGTCGTGGCACGGGCAAAGCAGGTGAATAAGGCGGGATTTTTCTATCGCTTTTTTGGAGGTGAGAAATGAGAGTGTTTGTAAATGGCGAATCTATGGAGTTTGAAAATGGCAAAAATATCGATGAAATTTTGGCGATTTTGGGCGTGGAGCAGGGCGCAAAATCAAGGATTTTTGCCATCACGCTAAATGCGAATTTTGTGAAAAAAGAGGACTATAAACGCATAATTTTAAAAGATGGCGATAAAATCGAAATGCTACAATTTATGGGCGGCGGGTGAGAGATTCGCAGAATCTTAAAATCTCTCCATTTTTTGCGATAAATACCCCACCCCAAACCCCTCCCGCAAGGGGAGGGGCTTTTATATTTATATCCCTTGCGGAGAGATTCACATAAAAATTTTTTCTCTCCCCCTCCCTTGCGGATGGGGATTAAGGGGGTGGGTAGAATTTTATTTTAGATTCTGCGAATTTCGTGCGTTTCGTGCGAGATTCTGCGAAAAAATATTAGATTCTGCGATTTTAAAGCGAATCGCAGAATCTTTATAGTATAATTGTATAAACTTTAATATTTAAGGATAAAAAATGATAAGTGAGATTAAGTTAAACAAATGGGGAAATTCATTAGGATTACGCATCCCAAGTGCGTTTTTAGAGCAATTAGGGTTGAATATCGATTCAAAACTGCAAATGGCAATAAAGGATGATAAAATCATCATAGAAAAACAAAGGGATTTAGCGCAAATGTGCGATGAAATCAATGAATATAATTTAAATATCGATAGCGAGTGGATTGATAATTCATTAGGCAAGGAATGGTAATGTATATACCTGAATATGCGGATATTATTTGGCTAGATTTTAACCCACAAAATGGACACGAGCAAATGGGCAAAAGACCCGCTGTTGTGCTAAGTGCGAAGTCTTATAATGCAAAAAGTGGTTTGTGCGTTTGCGTGCCAATTACTAGTAAAATTAAGGGTTATCCCTTTGAAGTGCCCTGCGCTGTGGCAGATAGGGAAGGAGCGATTTTGAGCGACCAAATAAAAAGTATGGATTTTAAGGCGCGAAATGCGAAATTTATTAAGAAATGCGATAAAAATATAATTGAGCAAATAAAGAAAAATATCGCTTTGTTGCTTCAAATTTATTGATTTTAGTCGCAGAATCTGCGCTGTGCTTCGTCATTGCGAGACTTGCGAATGCAAATCGTGGCAATCCAAAAACAAAATAATAAAATAGATTGCCACGACTTGCATTCGCAAGTCTCGCAATGACGAATCTATTTTAGATTCTGCGATTTTCGTGCGTTTCGTGCGAGATTCTGCGAAAAAATATTAGATTCTGCGATTTTCGTGCGAGATTCTGCGAAAACATATTAAGATTCTGCGATTTGTGTATAATTCGCAGAATCTAGCAAATTTTAAGGACATTTTTAAGGAAGTTTTTATGAAAACGCTTTTTGAAATTTATGAGTTTTTGGATAGCATTTCGCCCTTTGATTTGCAAGAGGGCTGGGATAATAGCGGGATTTTGATTGGGCGAAAAAATGCAAAAATAAAAGAGATTTTTTTATCGCTTGAAGCCACGATAGAAATCGCGCAAAATCTCCCGCAAGATTCGCTACTAATCGCCCATCACCCGCTGATTTTTAAGCCGTTGAAAAATCTATGCGCGGATTTTTATCCAAATAATATTTTAGAGATTCTCATTCGCAAAAATATCGCGCTCATCGCGCTTCACACGAATTTCGATTTAAGTCATTTAAATGAATCTTTTGTGCGTGATGTGCTTAAATTTAAAAATTTTTCGCAAGATAGATTCATTATCAAAGTGCCATTTTGCGATAATTTTGGCAAACTTTTGGCGCATATCAAAGCAAAAATGCCAAAATCCAACCTAAAAATCACGCGTTCAAGCGACTTTGCAAACAATCTAATCATCGTTTGTGGCGCAGGGTGCGGGGCAATCGGCGATGAAGCGTTAGGCGAAAATGACTGCATTATCACAGGCGATGTAAAATATCACGATGCAATGCGATTTTTAAGCCAAAAAGTCTCCATCATCGATGTCGGGCATTACCACAGCGAAGGGCATTTTTGCGCAATTTTGCAAAAAAATTTGAAAAAAATTGACTATAACGCTATAATTTGCGATTCAAAAAATCCATTTAGTTAAAATTAAGGACAGCACGATGAATAACGACTTGCTAAATCTTATCAAAATATCAGAAATTGACAAAAGGGCTTCTGCAAAAGAGCCACAAATCGCCGCGATTGAATACGAACTTGAATCCAAAGTCAAAGAGCTAAATAGCTTGGAGTGGGATTTAGAAGAGATTCGCAATGATATTAAAAAATCGCGCGTGGAGATTTCAAATAGTGAGCTAACAATTGCCGAAAATAGCGAGAAAATCGCGCAATTAGAGAAAAAAATGGCGGTTGCAAAAAGCGAGAGAGAGTTTCGCGCATTGGACGCTGAAAATGGCATCTCAAAGGAAAAAATCACCTTTGCAAATCAAATCATCGCCGATTTGGAGGCAAAAATCGCTAATTTCAAAGAAAAAGAGAGCGCAATCATCGACAAAATGAACGAATTGCAAGAGATTATCAAAGAGACGCAAGTTAGCGTGAATGAGCGTGTGGGCGTGATTCACGATGAGCTAAAAACGATTTTCAACGAAAAGGCACTCATCGCAAAAACCATCGAAAATAAACTCATCGTATTTTATGAAAAAGTCCGCAAATGGGCGAAGGATAGTAGTGTCGTGCCTATCAAAAAACAAGCGTGTAGCGGGTGCTTTATACGAATCAACGATAGAATTTTCGTGGATTTATTTAAAGCTGATGCGATTACGACTTGTCCGCATTGTGGGCGAATCTTGTATTTAGAGCAAAGCGAAAGAGAGAGATATGCAGATTCTGATAAAAAAACTACTAAAAAATCCGCAGAATCTAGCAAAAAATCAAGTGCAAAAAGCACAAAAAGCGCAGAATCTAAACAATCAAGCGCGAAAACAAGCGCGAAAAAATCCGCAGAATCTAGCGCGAAAAAAACAAGCGCAAAATCCACCAAATCCGCAGAATCTAAAAAATCCGCCACCAAAAGCAAAGCTAAAAAATAGCGTATGTTTGCAATCTGCTATTATGCCCTGCTTTGCGTGGCATATATTTTTATGCTCCCTATTTTGTGCTTTTTTAGCGCATTTAAGCCAAAATATCGCCACTCAATCCCAGCGCGATTTTTTATGTGGAAAAATGGCGCGTTTGAATCGGCAAATTTTGCGCCAGAAGTGTGGATTCACGCTTGTTCTTTGGGTGAAATAAATTCGCTTCAAGCCATTTTAAGCGAATCTATCTTGCAAAAAAATCTCTTAATCACAACCACCACAAACACGGGATACACAAAGGCAAATGAGCTATTTTCAGCGCATAAAAGCGTGGCAATTGCTTACTTGCCATTTGAAATTTTTATCCCATTTATAATGCCAAAAAGCCTAAAAAAACTCGTAGTTTTGGAGGCGGAGCTATGGTTTATGCTATTTTTTTGCGCCAAAAAACGCGGAGCGCACACGATTTTGCTAAATGCGCGAATTAGCACAAAATCCTACCCAAAATACAAAAAATATAAGTTTTTTTACACGCAATTTTTTAAATATGTAGATAAAATTTTCGTTCAGCAAAAGGCAGATATTGAGCGATTTTTAGCACTTGGCGCAGAATCTAACGCACAAAAAATCGAAACTATCGGCAATATTAAAGCACTCTTGCGCCCCAAAATTTCGCAGAATCTTAAAAGAAATTTGCAAAGCCAAACGCTCATTGTTGCTGCTAGCACTCACAAAGGCGAAGAAGAGCTAATCTTACGCGCTTTTAAGGCAAATTTTATGGATTCGCCATTGCACCGCCTAATCATCGCACCCCGCCACCCTGAGCGATTTGGCGAAGTTTGGGAAATCATAAAGGCGCACAAAATAAGTGCGACAAAATACAGCAAGAGCGGATTAGACTACGAATCTAGCGTGATTTTACTTGATTCGCTTGGCGAACTCATCAATATTTATGCGATTGCGGATTGCGTGATTTTGGGTGGGAGTTTTGTGAAAATGGGCGGACACAATCCGCTTGAATGCGCATTTTTTGGCACACAAATCATCAGTGGCGAACACATTTTTAACCAGAGCGCCCTTTTTGAGCTGATTGAAAATTATAAGATTGTCAAAAATGACGAACTCATCGCGGTTTTAGGCGATTTGCAAAATCTCCCAAAAAGCAAAATCAAAGATTTGGCACTAAAAAATATGCAAAATAAAATTAGCGAAATTTTCGCAGATTAGGGCGATTCAAAGTGGATAAAGCTTATAAGATTTTGGCAATGCAAAAAAATTTATCAAATAGAGAGGCAAAAAGTTTGCTAGATAGCGGACTTGTTGAAAGCTCGGGCAAAAAGATTCGCGCTAGTGATGTGATAAGCCCCAAAACTCCGCTAAAAATCTTAGAAGTCGATAAATGTGAAGTGATTTTTAGGGATGAGCATATTTTGGCGATAAATAAGCCAAATGCGGTGGATTGCGCGATTTTGGAGAAAAAATTTGGTGATTTTGCTTTGCTTCATCGATTGGATAAGCCCACAAGTGGCGCCCTTTTACTTGCAAAAAAGGATAGCGAATTTTACGCCAAAGCCCTAGCGGAGTTTAAAAATCGCGCCGTTTATAAAGAATATTTGGCACTTGTAAGCGGGATTGTCGCAGAGCCACAAATCATTGATAAGCCCATATACACGGCAAAAAATCACTATGCAAAAAGTGAGATTAGCTTCAAAAACGGCAAAAGCGCGATTAGCGAAATCACTCCGCTTCAAATTTATGGCAAAAAAACGCTACTAAAAGTCGCCATAAAAACGGGGCGAACGCACCAGATTCGCGTCCATTTGCAGAGCATAAAGCACCCGATTTTAGGCGATAGCGTCTATGGTGGCGAATCTTTTAAGCGACTTATGCTACATTCTTACAAAATCCGCATTTTTGATTACGCATTTTGCGCGGAGGGAGGGAACTTTTGGAAGTTTTTACAAGGCTAGTTAGAGGCGGCAAAGAAGTCATAATCGATGGCAAACTGCGCGATTATGATGAATATATCGAAATAAAGGCGCAAATCAAAGAGGAAATCGCCGACTCCGCGCTCACGCTGTATTTTATAAATAGCGTGGTGGTGGATTCATACTTGCTAGGATTTATCTTAAATTTGAAAGAAAATGGCGGTGTGAAAATCAACATAATCGTGGCTAATTCACGGCTTTATGAGTTTTTGCAAAATATTGATTTTAATAAGTTTTTTGACATAAAGATTAAGGAATATGTGGAGTGAATAGCTGGAATCTTATCTACCAAAACTTCGATAGAGTCGCATTTAGCATTGGTGGCGTGAATATCTATTGGTATGGTTTAGCTTACGCGGGTGCGCTAATCATCGGGCTAATCGCCGTGCAGTTCTTTATCAAAAAGGACAAATATCCCATTTCGCCAAAATTGCTTGAATCCTTTTTCATTTACGCAGAAATTGGCATCATTTTGGGGGCGCGAATCGGCTATATTTTGATTTATGATTCGCATACGAGTTTCTATCTAGCGCACCCGTGGGAGATTTTCAATCCCTTTAAAGACGGCAAATTTGTCGGCATTAGCGGTATGAGCTATCACGGCGCGGTTGTGGGCTTTATCATCGGCACATTTTTGTGTGCGTGGCGCAACAAAAAATCATTTCTTATGCTTATGGATTCAGCGGCGATTGCGTTGCCTTTGGGCTATATTTTGGGGCGAATCGGCAACTTTTTAAACCACGAATTAGTCGGCAGAGAGACAAATCTCCCAATCGGCATTTTGGTAGGCGACAAACTTGTGCATCCTAGTCAGCTTTATGAGGCGTTTTTGGAGGGATTTTGCGTGTTTGTGGTGCTATTTTTGATTCGCAAAAAATTGCGTTTTCAAGGCGAACTCATCGGCTTTTATATGCTATTTTATTCAATCGCAAGATTTATTTGCGAGTTTTTTAGAGAGGCGGATGCGCAAATGGGCTATTTTTACGGATTAAGCGCGGGGCAGATTTTGTCCATCATCACGCTATTTGTAGCGATTGGATTTATCATCGCCGTGCGAAAACGCGACATTAAAAAACTACAACTATAAAGGACAAAAATATGATATTTTTAAGTGTGATTTTTATTTGCTTTTATGTGCTACCGATTTGTATTGTCGCAATGCTTCAAATAGCGCATATAAAGGCGCAAAATAAGGTTGTGATTTTAAGTGAAAGCGACTTTGAAATCGCTAGAAATTACGCGCTAACTACGCAAATTTTTAGTATTTTTGAGGCGATTTGGAGTGGTGTTATTTTTATTTTTTGGGCGAATTTTGGACTAAATTTATTGCAAAATCTAATCGGCGTGGCAAATCTTACTGATAGTGCGCTATTTGGGGCGATTTTTGTGGTGATTTTTTTGGCAATAAATAGCATTTTTTCGCTCCCACTTGACGCCTACAAAAGCCTAGTCATCGACAAAGCCTTTGGTTTTAGCAAAATAAGTGCGGGGCTGTTTGCGGTGGATTTTATCAAAGGTTTTGTGATGACGCTAATTTTGGGCTTTGTCATCGCATTTGCGCTAGTGTGGCTAATCGAAAATATCGCGCTTTGGTGGATTTGGGGCTTTGTGCTAATGCTTTTTATCGCAGTGGGCGCAAATATCATCTATCCGCTAATCATTGCGCCCATTTTCAACAAATTCACGCCACTAAATGACGAAGCCCTAAAATCCCGCATAGAAGCGATAATGCAGCGCGTGGGATTCAAAGCGAACGGCATTTTTGTGATGGACGCAAGCAAAAGGGATGGACGGCTAAACGCCTATTTTGGCGGGTTTGGCAAGGCAAAGCGCGTAGTGCTATTTGACACGCTACTCTCAAAAGTCTCTACTGACGAACTTTTGGCGATTTTGGGGCACGAGCTAGGGCATTTCAAGCATAAGGATTTACTAAAAAATATCGCGATTATGGCATTTGTGCTTTTTGCGCTATTTTTTATCGCTGGGAATCTCCCGCAGTGGCTTTTTGAGAGCTTTGATTCGGGCAAAAATGGTGCGCTTGTGCTTTGCATTCTCATTTTGATTGCGAATCTAATTTCATTTTATTTTATGCCAATCATCAACTTTTTTTCGCGCAAGGCGGAGTATAAGGCAGATGAATTTGGCGCGAATCTCACAAATAAGGCGGATTTATACAATGCCTTGACAAAGCTAGTGAGCGAAAACAAGGCGTTTCCCTACTCGCACAAGGCATTTGTCTTTTTCTATATGAGCCACCCACCGCTAGTAGAGCGACTGCGTGCGTTAGAGTAGATTCTGCGAAATTCTGCGAATTTTCACGCGAAACGCAGAATCTTGCACAGATTTTAGATTCTGCGAAATTATATCGAATCGCAGAATCTAGCAAAACACTCTTTTGATACCATCTTCAAGCGAGATTTTTGCGCTAAAATGTGGCAGTTTTATAAATTTTGCAGAATCTACGCTAGAAATCGGGTCAAAAATCTCATTTTTGCGATACGCTTTGCTTCCCCACGCGATGTTTAATCTCCGTCCCGTTGCGCTTTCAAAAATCTTTGCAATCTCTCTTAAACTCTTTCGTGGGCGATTTTCCAGCGTGTAAATTTTCGCAGAATCCATCATCTCATAATCACAAATCGCTAAATCCAATCCACGCATAATATCATCAATATGACTTATGTCGATTTTTTGCTCCCCAGCACTCATTTCTAGCGTTTGATTGTCGCGCGAGATTTTATCCCAAAGATTGAGAAATTTCCCGCGCACATCGCCACTTCCGTAAGTATTATAAAGCAAAAGATTTAGAAATTTTGTTTTTTTAAATGCCTCGCTATAAAGTTTTGTGATATTATAAAACGCCTCTTTTGTGCCATCATAAAACGCCAATGGATTGTAATTTGCGCTATTTGCAAACTGCGAAAATGTCAAAATATTTATAAAAAACTTCGGGCAAAAGGGCAGAGTGCCCTCCAAAATCTCGCTTCCAAATGTGATATTTGCGCTAATTAAGTCGCTAATATCGCTTGGTTTGTGCGATGAGAGATACTTTGTCGCAAGGTGGAGAATGCCAAAATTATTCGCAAATGGCAAAGATTCTGCGAATTTGTGAGATTTTTTATCAAAAATCGCAGAATCTAAATCCACATTATTCGCAGAATCTAAATTCCCCCCCCCCCCCGTTAGCAAAAATCTTATTTAAGTAATTTTTAAGATTTGCAATTTTCCCATCATAGCGAAAAATTTCGCAGTGATTTTCTATATCTTTTATGTCGCTATTTTCCCGCACGATGGCGTGTATTTGGTATTTTGCGCTATAAGTTTTGATAAAGTTTCGCCCTACAAATCCGCTTCCGCCCGTTAGTAATATTTTCATTTTTCATCCTTTTTTGCAGAATCTAAAAGTTTTTTTATTCCCATTTCAAAGGTCGTTTTTTCCTCCCACGATGGCAGTTCATCGCCAAACTCAAATGGGATAAAGTTTTCTCTTTTCATATATTCTTTCGCACCCCAAGCGATTTTTAGCGTTTTACCGCTAACTTTTTGGAAAATCTCTGATAACTCTCGCAAAGTTTTCCGCTCTTTGCAATGCAAGGTGAATTTTTTATTTTTTAAAAGTGTGTGATTTTTTGAAGTCGCTAAATTTATAATAATCTCAAAGGCACTTATCACATCATCAATAAAAATTAAGTCGATTTTTTGCGCGCCACCGCTCATTTCCAGCACTTCATCGCCAGCATTTATCCAAAGATTGAAAATCTTTTGGCGTGTGTCATTTGGACCATAAGTATCATTTAAAAATAGCGATGTAAAGGTCATTTCAGTCGTGTTTGCATAAAAATCCACAATGCGCTCAAACGCGCTTTTACTCGCAGCATAGAGATTTAGCGGATTATTTGGATAGTTTTTATAAAACTGCCAAAATGTCCCCACACTCACAAAAAATCCACCAAAATCAACCCTCGCCAATCCCTCGATAATCTCCGCGCCAAAGGTCACATTTGCATCAATAATGCTTTTTATCTCGCTAGAATTATGACTTTTTACATACAAAGTCGCAAGGTGCAAAACCCCGCAAATGCGACTTTTTGCCCCCTTGCAAAACGCGATAAAATCATCAATATTTTTATAGCGATAAATCTCACATTGATTTTCTATCTGCGCTGTGTTTGAGTTTTCCCGCACGATGGCGATGAAGTCGTATTTTTTATTGAGTTTGGCGATGATGTTTGTGCCGATGAAACCGGTGGCGCCGGTGAGAAGAATCGCCTTTTTCACGCAACTCTCCTGCTGTGCGTTGTTTTGTGTCGAATTTCGCTGGATTCTGCGTTTTGGCGAGATTCTGCGAAAAATTTACGAGATTCTGCGAATTTCATATTAGATTCTGCGATAAAAATTGCAGAATCTAATTCATCCCTTTCTGCCCCCCCCCAATTTGGATTTTTAGCGCAAATCGCAGAATCTATCCCAGATTCTGCGAAATTAGCAGAAATCAACTCTTTTAGTCCATTTTTTAGCGAAATTATCTCATCCCAATTTGGCAATTTAGTCCCGCCACTAAATGGTTTTGTAATCTCTAATTCTCTCTTTGCCCTTTTGCCCCAATTTATTTGCAGTTTTTTGCCTAGCAATCTTTCATACATTTCCACCAATTCACGCAGAGTTTGGCGATTGCCACTTTGCAAGGTGAAAAGTTTATTTTTACAAAATCGCGGATTTTTATAAATCAAATCAATTAAGCACTCAAATCCAAATACGATATTTTTAATATGCGTATAATCCACAATCTGCCTCCCATCGCTCATATCAAGCGCCCCGCCTTTTAGCGCGAGATTATCAAGTAGATTAAAAAGTCGCGTGGTTTTATCGTGCGCACCAAATGTGTTAAAAATCAAAAGATTGCAAAAAATAGTCTTTTTTACCACAAGTGCGTAATATTTCATAATATCCTCAAATGCCTTTTTGCTCGCTGCATAAAGCGTTGCTGGGCGATAATAGTTTGAGTTGCAGTATGCGCCAAATGTCGTTGCGTTAATAAAAAATGCGACATTATGTGCTTTAATCGCCTCCAAAAGTTGCGTCCCAAATAAAATATTTGTCTCAATTATGTCTTTTATATCGCGTGGCGTGTGGGATGAAATCCACTTTGTCGCTAGATGGATGACGCCATCGATTTTATGCGTTTTAAAAATATGATTTATCTCCTCAAAATCGCCACCATATCGCAGAATCTGGCATTTGCTTTGGATGGTTGAAATATCGCTATTTTTTCTTACAAGTGCGATGATTTTAAACTTTTTATGCAAATCTAAAATGAGATTTGTCCCCACAAATCCGCTTCCGCCCGTTAATAAAATCGTTTTCAAAAAATGCCCTTTTTGTAAAAAGATTCTGCACTTTCAAAACTTCTATCGCGTGGCGAGATGATAAAATCATCGATATTATATTTTTTTGCCTCGCATTCCCAATCAAAATTTATACTACTAAATAAAATCCCGCTATCGCAAGTTTTGTCATAGCAAGTAGTTTGCATATAATGCACTTTGCTATCATCTGCCAAACTCAAAAATCCGTGCGCGAAACCTTTGGGGATATAAAGTGCATTTGTGCCATCTAAAATCACGCTAAAAACTCGCCCAAAACTCGCAGATTCTGCGCGCAAATCCACCACCACATCAAGGATTTTCCCGCTTGATACAAAGACTAGTTTTGTGTGCTCTTTTGGCGGGAGCTGAAAGTGCATACCGCGCAAAACGCCTTTTTTGGAGGTGGAGTAAAATGCCTCCACAAAGTCGCATTCCAAATTATTCTCACTAAAAATTTCAACGCTAAATGGTTTGATAAACTCGCCTCGCAAATCGCTAAAAATGGATGGTTTTAGGATGAAAAGGTTGTGAAAAGAAGTAGCGATAATTTCCATCACGCCACCTGCAATTTGTCTTTGGGTATTCTATTCACACGAAGTTTTTCCCATTGCTTCGTCAATCCGTAGGATTTGCGAGCAAAGCGAAGCAACCATAAACCATTAGTTCTATTTCCTCGCAACGGAAAAAACTTCGTGCAAAGCAATACCGCAATTCGCAGAATTTGTGAGCGAAGCGAAACAACCAATACTTCGATTGTAGATTCTGCGATTTTTACGCCAGATTCTGCGAATTTCTTAAAGTTCGCAGAATCTAAATTTTGTAACATAAAAATTGCGATAGATTCTGCGTTTTTATTAGATTCTGCGAAAAATTTGCCAGATTCTGCGATAGATTCTGCGTTTTTCTTGCGAGATTCTGCGAAAAGCACAAAAATCGCAGAATCTAATTCATCCCTTTCTGCCCCCCCCCCAATTTGGATTTTGCAATAGTTCGTTTAATAACTTATCATCGCCAAAATATGCGAGTGGTTCGTAATTTGGATATGGATAAAATCCAAAGTTTAGGTGGATTTTTTGATTTGTGTCGCGTAAATATCGCTCTAATAAATTTCTAATGCTAATTGGCGCTCCGCTACAAATATTGCAAACGCCATCAAATGCGTCATTTAGCGCGATATTTGCGATGTATTTTGCCGCGATTTGTATATCCAAATAATCGCGCATTTGCTCCCCGCCACTCATATCAAAACTCATTTGCCCCGCGTTTATGGCACTTTGAAGTTGCGGGATGAGTGAATGTGGATTTTGCCCCTCGCCATAAAGATAAAAAATTCGCAACCATTTTAAGCGAAAATCATAAGTTTTTTGCAGTTCGCAAAGTGCCTTTTGCAAAAAAACTTTTGCGATACCATAACTCGTCTGCGGATTTGGGATAAAATGCTCGCTAACCTTGCCCCAATGTGTGCCGTATTCAAAGCAACTTCCAGCGACCGCAATTTGCCTCACACCGCATTTTAAAGCATTTTTCAAAAATGCCAAAGAGCGCATAAAATTTGTTTCTATGTGACTAAAATCACGCACATTATCCATCCCGCTCCACGCTAAATGCACCAAAATATCGCATTTTACATTCAAATCTTGCGTGTAAATGTTGTGTTTGATAATCTCTAAATTGCGGTGATTTTGAAAGGATTTTAGTTTGCTTGGATTGCGCGTGGGGGCGATAATGTGGTGATTTTGCGATAAGAGATATTTTAAGACTTGTTTGCCGATGAAACCGGTGGCGCCGGTGAGGAGAATCGCCTTTTTCACGCAACTCTCCTGCTGTGCGTTGTTTTGTGTCGAATTTCGCTGGATTCTGCGTTTTGACAATTTGGTCTTGGGTAATCATTTGAATTATTTTCGCATAAAACTGCGCTCAATGGACGAATCAGTCCTATCTCACTTGTTTCACGCGAAAATAATCCAAAGCAATACCGCAACCCCTTCGATTGTTTTTGAACTCTATTTGAGGAAAAATATTTTTTAGATTCTGCGTTTTTGTGAGATTCTGCGAAAATTACGCCAGATTCTGCGATTAAAATCGCAGAATCTAATTTATCCCTTTCTGCCCCCCCCCAATTTGGATTTTTAGCAATATTTGCAAAATACTCTTTTACAAGCATTGCAATGCCGGATTTATAATTGTATTTTGCCTTAAATCCCAAATTTTTGAGTGGCGTTATATTTTCGCTAATCTCCCCTAAATTACGATATTTTATCGCTCCAAAGTGAAGTTTTGTAGAAATATTTTTATATTTTTGAAACTCGCAAAATAGCACCTCCACAAACTCCCTAACGCTAATAAACTCCCCGCTTCCAATATCATAACTTTGCAAAATATTTTGCGGATGTTTTATCGCAGAATCTAAAATGACTTTATACGCGCTAATCACATCATCGATGTAAATAAAATCGCGTTTTTGCGCTCCGTGCGTGAGCGGAATGTGCGGAGCATTCGCATAAAACGCATTTAAAAGATATGTGGTAAATTTGCTTTCATCATTATCGATACCATAAATATGCTCGATTCTGCAATTTATAAGTTGCAAATCGTCGCTAAATTGCGGTAAATAATCCCTCAAAGTCTTTTTACTAATGGTGTAATTGCTTAAATTATCAATTTGCAAAGTATCGGTGTTTATAAAGATTTTCACGCCAAATTTTACCGCGCACTCCAAAAGTCGCAAACTAAAAATAAGATTTGTATCCACCAAATGACTTAATGCTTCATTTTTCCGCCCGTAGCAAGTGGCGGTGTGGATTACAATATCGATTTTATGAGTGCGGAAAATATTTTCTAATGCGATTTCATCAACATTGTAGATTTTAATGGGAAGTGCTTTGATTTGCGTAAGATTTGAGGTGCTTCTAACAAGTGCGATAATCTCAAAATCATCGCATAGACTTTTTGCCAGATTGCCTCCTAAAAATCCGCTCGCCCCGCTTAGTAAAATTCTCACGCAAATCCTTATTTAAAAATAAAAACGCAATTATAATCTAAAAACGATATTTTTTACCATTTTTTTAAATTTTACGCCATTTTTTATGATACTTCTTCGCATATTTGCTTTGAAAATATCGCTTTTTGTGAGATATTTTGTGGTGTAGGGGTAAAGTTTGATATTTGGGTCTTCTAAAATAAAAATGGCGCGTTTCAAATCATCGCTTAAAGCAGATTCTGCGAATACTTTGTATAAACCATCCGTTACCACGCTGTATTTGTTGTAATCGCCATTGCATTCCTCGCCATCCCAAAAGAGTTCATTTTCCCAAGTATGCATTATCAAAACCTCCGGGATAAATGCCATATTTTCCACCATCGCCGTGCTTAACACCACATAGGCAAACCATCGCTGTATTTCATCATCCCTCGCTTCCTCTATCATCTCTAAACTAACGCGCTCTTTGCGATAAATATTGCCTGTTAAGATATGCGCTGAGGTTAGCATTGAGGCGAGTTGTGGCAGAGTGGCATTCGCAGAATCTAGCATTTTTGGAATACTTCGATGAATAGATGCGGAAATGCTTTTTTCAAAAAATGTGATTAAATTTAGGCGAATATAATCATATTTCGTGTTTTCTAAAAGTGCCACAATCTTACGCAAAGAGTGCGGTAATAAATAATCATCATCGGTTAAATACATCACAAATTTGCCATTTGCATTTTTTAGCGGAGCGACCATATTGCCGTAAATGTGGAGATTCTGCGGATTTTGATAGATTTTTAGAAGCGGATTTTTTAGCGTTTGCAAATATGCAAATGTGCCGTCAGTTGAAGCATTATCCTGCACTATGACTTCGATTTTGCCATCAAATTCGTTGTTATAATTTTGTGAGAGGATGGAATCAATTGCGCGTTTGAGTTGCGAGAGGCGATTGTAAGTGGGGATTAAAATGCTAAGAAGGGGGGGGCAGCAGACAGATTCTGTGATTTTGGCGTTAGATTCTGCGATTTTCGCAGAATCTTGTGAATTTTTGTTGATATTATTCATTTGTGTTTCCTTTTTTATGAAATTTAAAAGTGCGAATTTTAGCAAAAATATCTTAATTCGCAGAATCTACTTCATAATCTTTGAGTTTTTGCAATAAATATTCCTTTGGCAAATATAAATTGCCCTCCACCCACAAATCATCTTTTGCGTTTGATTTATCGGCGTATTCGCAGATGATTGGCAAAAATGAAATGTGTTTAAATCCCCCTGCGATTGCCAAAATGTGTTCAGTCATATCATAACTTCGCAAAGTTATCAATTTCGCATTTGGCGCGGTCATAAAAAGTCCATTTATCGCACTTGTGCCTTCGACTGCGATGAGTATTTTTGCGCGCATCATCAAATTTATTTTTTGCTTTAAATTATAATCCTCCATAAAAACGCGCTTAAATCCAAACTGCGTTTGCAAAATCTCTGCGATTTCATCATCGTTAATCAAAAATCTTCGTGGCGACTTTTTGCGACTGATATAAACTCGCTCAAATCCCGCAGAATCTGCCTCATAAAATCGCTTTTGCAGACTTTGGATGGCGGTATTTATGTGTGATGAAAGTTGCGGATTGGAGCAAAAATAGATATTTTTCACGCTGTAATTTTGATAATCCAAATACAAAATTTTGTCCTTTGGGATAAACTCCAAAATTTCATCAATAAACCAGCGATGATATTTTTGAAACCCACGATATTTTGGCGGAGCGATGATGACTGCATTTGGATTCTGCAAAAAGTCTAAAATCAGCAATAATCTCGCATAACCCTCAAAAATAAAATGATACATATTGCTAAAATATGTGCAAAAAAATATGACTTTTGGGATATTTTCATCCCGCAGAATCTGCCTATTTCGCCTAGATTCTGCGTTTATGTGCGTAAAAAATATCTTTTTGGCAAAGTCTTTTAGGTGGCGCAAAGAGCGAATGTGAAAAATATTTAGATTTTCAACATAATCAAACTGCTTTTGTGTGTGCGTGGCGATATTGCTAGAATTTATGCTGTTGCTAATAATTTTGCCATTTTTAAAAATTCCACCCCAAACGCCAATTTTCGCAGAATTTAAATGATGGATTTTGGGATTATTTGCCGGAATGTGAAGTGTGGTGCGCTTTGCTAAAATGGCGGATTTAAGGGAGATTAACGCAGAATCTGTGATTTTTGTTTGCTTCGCAGAATCTAGCGTAGGTTCTGCATTCTTATTCTGCCCCCCCCCAAATTCGCAGAATCTAAATTCGCAGAATCTACGCAAACATCCAAACAAATAAGCGCGATTTTGTAAAGATTATATTTTTTACACACATCAAAAATGCTTTCAAACTCTGCACCAGCAACTTTTTCATCGATTTTTATTGTAAGCATTTAAAACTTATACCCAATCAAAGCGTAGATTTTTTCGTAGTTTGTTTTGTATTTTGGGAACATACCTTCAGTTGGATTTTCGACTTCATTTTGCATTGCACCGCGAATGTAGCGCAGTCCTATCGTCAAATTCATATTAAAATCAAATCCAATGCCCCCGCCATAAATGTATCCGTGCGAAATTGTTTTGGTTTTTGTCTTTTTAATCGTGCTGATTTGTGCGCCACGCGGGGCATTTTTGAGTGCTTCGCTAAACCAATTTAGATTATATCCTGCCATCGCTTGAATGTAAAATCCGCCGATTTTTAGTCCAAAAACAAGCGGCACTTGAAGCCCCGTGCCAAATCCCTTGCCCTTTTCATACTCCACGCCTTGCGCTTGATTGCTCCCTTTGTCATCGAAAAATAATGGCACGGAGATTTCCGCCCCTGTGTAGGGGCGAACCGTGCCCTTTTTGGTAATCGCCACCACCGAAGTGCCAAGCTCTATGGCGTGGTAGCTCGCCTTATCAAGTCTCGTCCAAGAATATCCAATCGTAGTTTTCGTCTCGCTTGCAGCAAAGCAAAACGCGCTAAAAATCCCAAGTATAAGCAAAATCCTTTTCATAATTCCGTCCTTTGCAAATAAGATTCACATAAAATCGCCAAAAATGCTATAATTTCAAATTTTAGATTCTACGCAAAAGAGGTAAAAATGGGACGAGCATTTGAATATAGACGCGCTAGTAAAGAAAAACGCTGGGACAAAATGTCAAAACTTTTTCCCAAACTTGCAAAGGCAATCACCGTTGCAGCAAAAAGCGGGGCAGACCCTGAGCTAAACGCCAAACTTCGCGCCGCGATTTTAAATGCCAAAGCGCAAAATATGCCAAAGGACAATATCGAGGCGGCAATCAAACGCGCAAGCGGCAATGACGCGGATTTGCACGAAATATCTTATGAGGCAAAGGCGCAATTTGGCGTGATGATGATAATTGATTGTGCGAGCGACAACACCACGCGCACGATTGCCAATCTCAAAAGCTACTGCAACAAATTTAACGCGCAGATTATCCCCAATGGTTCGCTAGAATTTATGTTTAGCAAAAAGGCGGTTTTTGAGGTAAAAATCGGCGGTTGCGACATCGATGAGGTGGAGCTAAATCTCATCGACTTTGGGTTAGAAAAGCTCGAAGTAGAGGGCGAATCGGCTTTGCTTTATGCGGATTTTAAAGAGTTTGGCAATTTGGCAAGTGGTATAAAAGACTTGCATTTAGAAATCGCAAGTTCTGGCATTCGCCAAATCCCCACTTCGCCTATTGAATTAAACGAATCGCAACTCACCGAAATCGAAAAACTCATCGACAAAATCGAAGATGATGACGATGTGCAAAGCGTTTGGACGAACTTACTTTGAATAAATTTGGCGTGATTTGCTTTCACATAAATTTTGCGTGATTTTTTAAAAAGGTTTTTTCGTGCGATTTTTGAAACTCATATTTTTGAAACTCAAATTTTTGAAACTCAAAGGCGTTGCGCTCAACTATCACGCGCTTTTGGCGTTTAGCATTTTTGCGTTAGTGTGCTTTTATAATGATGAAGTTTGGTTGAGATTAGGCGAATTTATCGATAAAAGCGCAGAATCTACGCTTGTAAAATACACCACCACAAGTGCAATTTTTCTTTTGCTGTTGCTTATGGCAGAGATTTTGTGCGCACGAATCTACGCTAAAATTTTCATCGCATTGCTATTTATCATCGCCGGCGTTGCGGGATATTTCATCGATTTGCTTCATTTGGAGATGAATGCTGATATTATCGCCGCGTTGCTAAATAGCGATAAGCGCGAGATTGGCGACTTTGTAACGCTTGGATTTGCCTTGCATTTGGTGCTTTTTGTGTGCGTCCCGCTTGTGGTGCTGTATTTTATCCGCGTAAAGTCGCTAAATCTAAAATCCGCCATCTTGCAAAAGTGCGCTATCATCGCATTTTTAAGCGTCACCATCTCCGCACTTTATCTCACACAGGGGCAAAATATCATTATTGCGTTTAGAAATAATAGTTTGATGCGGGTGGCAAACCCCTTTGCGCCAATCCGCTCTGTGGCAGATTTCATCATCGAAACCGCGACAACGCCCACCACCTACACGAAATTAGGCGAGGACGCCACCACCACCGCGAAAAATAAACTTTTCGTGCTTGTCATAGGCGAGTCCGCAAGGGCGCAAAACTTCGCACACGGCGGATATGAGAGAGATACAAATCCGCACACAAAGGCGATTAGCAATTTGATATATTTTAGCGATTTTGCGTCCTGTGGCGTGATTACGGCGATTTCTGTGCCTTGTATGCTGACGAAATATCGGCAGGGCGAGTATATTCGCAATCTCTCGCATTACAGCGACTCTTTGCTAGATGTCGCGCAAAAGGCGGGGTATGAAGTCTTTTGGATTAGCAATAATGGGGGCGGGTGTATCGGCGGTGTATGCGATAGAATCGCAAAAAGCAATGTGATTTATTTTAACCAAAAAGGGCAGTTAGATGGCGATATGCTGCCTACAATTCAAAATATCATTACAACTCAAACGGGGGGGGGGAATCGCATAAAAATCGCACAAAACGCAGAATCTAACGCAGATTCTACAAATCCACGCGATTCAAATAATACCTTCATCATCATTCAACTTTTAGGCAGTCACGGGGCAAGGTATGATTTGCGCTATCCAAAGGACTTTGAGAAATTTTTGCCCGTTTGCAAAAGCGATGAAGTCCGCAAATGCGACACAGAGCACCTAAAAAATGCCTATGACAACTCGCTAATCTACACGGATTTTGTAGTGGCACAAATCATTGAAATGCTGAAATCTATCCCAGATTCTGCGCTGTGGTATGTGAGCGACCACGGGGAGAGTTTGGGCGAATACACGCAATATATGCACGGCGGACTGCCCTACGCACTTGCGCCAAATACGCAAAAGCAAGTGCCTTCATATTTGTGGTTTCAAAATCCGCAAAATCCGCACTTTGAGACTTTAAATGCGCGAAAAGATGGCGCGTATTCGCAGGATTTTGTATTTCACACGATTTTAAATTTGCTTGAAATTAGCACGAAAGATTATGATGAAAAGTTAGATATGACACGCTAAATCGCAGAATCTGCCCCGCTCTATCCACGCTGTCATTGCGAGATTTTGCGTAGCAAAATCGTGGCAATCTAATCTGCGATTTTATTAAACAAAAATTAAATTTACAAAAATTTCATATCGCCGATTTACACACGCAGAGATTTTCTCTATATTTTAATTGAAAGGAATTACAATGAAAAAGGTTCTAATTTCAGCAGTTGCCTGCGCTGCAATCGCTAATGCGGGTATGTTTGTAGGTTTTGATGGCGGTTATGCGATGAATACAGAGGCAGGACACAACTCTACGCAGTATAATATTTACAATGGCGACTATCAGCAACGCTTTGATTTTGACGCGTGGAATGTCTCTCTAAACTTCGGTGCAGAGGGATTTGTGAATAATTATTTCGGCGCACGAGCGTTTTTAGAGGCGGTGTATTCTGGCGGACTTACAAGCCCGTATAGCCACTTTGACTTAACGGGTAATGCGGATATCATCATCAACTTCGTTAGCTCTGGTGCGGTGGGCGCATTTGCGGGACTTGGCGTGGGGTATTCATATTGGTGGGGCGGAAAATACGAGCAAGGCAACGCTCCACTTTTCGCAAGGACAGGTTTGACATTTGGCATCGGTAAAAATAGCCGAATCGACGCCACTTTGAAACTACCAATCATCGGGTGGAACTTACACGGCGCACAAGGCGTAAATCAGCCATTCTCCGTGAATTTAGGTTACCGATATCGCTTTGGTAAATAATCACAAATAATCTTTTGGGGCAAATCTCATTTTAGGTGAATCTGCCCCAAAGTCTTTCACGCTTTCAGCACTTCAATTCGCAGAATCTGCTATAATTTTTCGCAAAAACTACAAGGCATTTTAAGTGAGATTTTTAAGAGATATTTTGTTTTCTACGAAAACTCAATATGATAAAGAAAATGTAGAATCTAGCATAAAATCGCCCATAGATTCTACGAATCGCCCCACCACTTCGTCATTGCGAGGCGCACGAAGCGAAGCGAGTGCAACGAAGCAATCCAAAAAAAATCAAAATTTCGCAGAATCTAACACGCAAACCACCCAAATCTACCCCCAAATCGCCATTTACGCTACCCTTTGCATTGCGCTTCTAATCTGCGTTTTTAACCCCTACGCGCTTTATAATAGCGATATTACGCAGTTTGATAGCACGCAGACAAAAGCGACACTTGGCGCGCTCTTTGGGGCGTTTTTATTGGCGAGTTTTAGCGCGATTTATGCCCTTTCATTTATCCCGCAAAAGTGGCAGAAAATCCCCGCCTTTGCGTTAAGTGTGGCACTTTTCATCGGCATTGCGTATAGTTTCATTTTCACAGGCGATTATGGCGCGATGGACCACTTTGTGTTTCAAAGGACGCCTTTTGATGATAAAAATGCGCTTGTGAGTGCCGCAAGGGAGTTTGTTTTGGTGCTTTGCGTGGGCGTGCTTTTTGTGGCGATTGCGCTAAAATATTTGCTTGTTGTGTGGAAAATCATTTTTGTTACGCTGATTGTTGTAAGTGGCGTGAATGCGGTGCAAATCGCTAAAAAACGCATAGATTCTTCTGTCATTTTGAGCGAAGCGAAAAATCTCAAAAGTAGAGATTCTTCGCTCGCTTCGCTCACTCAGAATGACAATATGGATTCTGCCCCCCCCCAAATCGTAAATAACACAAATCTACCCTACGCAGAATCTCCGCTTTTTTCATACTCAAAAACGGGCAAAAATATCGTGGTAATCGTGCTTGATATGTTTAGCGGTTCGCATACGCCTTTTATTTTCACGCAGTTTCCGCACCTTAAAAGCGCGTTAGATGGATGGACGCTCTATCCAAACGCGATTAGCACGACAGATTCAACCATTCATAGTGTCGCAACGCTCATCGGCGGGGAGCATTACGCGGTTTATAATATGAATAAAAGGGCGCAGAATCTCGCAGAGCAAATAGAAAAAGCATTTATTAACACAACTCAAACCTTTGCAAATGGCGGATTTCAAGTCGCGCTAAATGCCTACACGGGGAGCGATATTGGCAATTTGGCGAAAAATGGTATTTTTGCGATAGATTCTGCGAGTGAGATTTTTGTGGATTATTTGGGCGAAAATCTTGGCATAAAAGAGCGCATTTACCGCGCCAAATCGATAAATAATCGCAACACCATCGGGCAACTCTTCGCCTTTGGACTTTTTAAGTTTGCGCCAAAACCGCTTCGTGGTAGCATTTACAATGATGGCAATTGGATATTTTCGGCGGATTGGTGTCTGGCAAAAATCCTTGCAAATATCCGCCACACCGCCGATTTTTACGCATTTTCGCAGAATCTGCGCGTAGATTCTGCGAAACCGACTTTTAAATTTATCCACTCGATGATGACGCACCTGCCTTTTGGTATGCACTTTAAGGACGGCAAATGCGAGTTTGGAGGCAAGTGGAGCGCGTGGGGTGCCTTTAATCACGGCGTAAAAATGAATTATCCTAATTTTAATCGAATGCTTAATTTTTATCAGCATTACGACACCGAAGCGTGTGCCCTGCATTATTTGCGCGATTTCGTGAAAAATCTCAAAAATGCGGGGATTTATGATAACACGCAGATTTTGGTTGTGAGCGACCACGCGGGCAATGATGGCATAAATCTGCCAATTTTGGATAAGAATGATTGGCGTCCTGATGTGCTGTTTTTATTCGAGGATTTTGGGGCGCGTGGGGAGTTGAAGGTGGATAAGCGTTTGATGGCAAACTTCGATATTGTGAGCATTTTTTGCGCGAATCTGCCAAGCGGATGTCCAAATGTGCCGCCAAATATCTTGCAAAATTATCCGCAAAATCGGGAGTTACTTCACACGCTGCCTATTTCGTGGCGTTTGCAAGAGCACAGCATTGATAAATGGCATATTCGCAAGGCATTTAAGGTGCGCGATAATATTTTTGATGCGCAAAATTGGGTAGAAATCGATGAATTTGTGAATATGAAAGAGTAGATTCGGCGAAAATTATGTTTTTAGATTCTGCGAAAATTTGGATTTTTTGCATTAGATTCTGCGATTTGACGAAAAACGCAGAATCTCGCACGAAATTCGCAGAATCTAATGTGTTTTCGTCATTGCGAGGCAGTTTGAGCGAAGCGAAAACAACGAAGCGTCTGTGCGAAGCACCGACCCACACTTGCAAATCCACTTTTTAGATTGCAAAATAGATTGCCACGCTCGTTTCACTCGCTCGCAATGACGAAGTAAATCACATATTCTCGCCAATCGCGGGAAATCCCGCAATCAGCGCAATATTGTAAGATTAAAGTAAGATTAAAGCAATATTAAAGTTTCGTAGCGTTTTCTGCCAAGTAGCTTGCCACGCCTGCCGCATCTGGCTTCATACCTTTATCGCCTTTGTTCCACCCCGCTGGGCAAACTTCGCCGTGCTCTTCGACAAACAAAATCGCATCCACCACTCTCAAAGTCTCATCGACATTGCGCCCGAGCGGTAAGTCATTGATTGTCGCGTGGCGAATGACTTTATTTTTATCGATGATAAAAGTCCCGCGCAACGCCACCGCGCCGTTGAATAGCACATCATAATCGCGTGAAATCGACTTTGTGATATCGCTCACCATAGGGAACGCCACCGCGCCGATACCGCCTTCATTCACGGGCGTATTGCGCCACGCGAAATGCACTTCTTTTGAGTCGATTGAAATGCCGATGAGGTTAAATCCTCGCGATTCAAACTCTTTCACGCGGTTGTTAAATGCGATGATTTCGCTGGGGCAGACGAATGTGAAGTCTTTGGGCCAGAAAAATAAAATCGCGCCGTTTTTACCTAAATTGCTGTATAGCTCAAAGCTATTTTCGAAAGTGCCATCAGCTTTAATCGCCTCGGCAGTGAAGTTTGGTGCTTGTTTTGTAACTAACATTTGATTTCTCCGTTTAAAAAAATTTGCTCTTTTTTGCAAAAGAGTGAATGCGAATTTTATAAAAATAACCTTAAAAAAACTTATGCAAATAATAAAATTTATTATTTAATGCGATTTTTGTAACTTTTTTACACGAGATTCTGCGAAATTTGCGAGATTCTGCGAAAATCATCTAATGTAGCGTCACAATATAGCAACTTTTGCTCTTTTCTATCGTGTGGTGGGCGTTTTTAGCGATTAGCTCCACGCCAAATCTTTCACGCAAAAAGTTACACACTTCATCATTACTCAAATTATAGGGCGCATTTAGGTGGCGTAGCTTCATATTTAGCCAAACATCATCCTGTGGTGCAAGGTGCGGAAGTATCCTAAAATGCCCGTATTTCTCGTAAAATCGCTTTGTGACAGGCGAAGTGGCGAAATTTGGCGTAACGATGGTAATGC